>DATANL010000776.1:0-16469 GCA_036266295.1 Pyrinomonadaceae bacterium
TAGGAACAAGGCGATCTCCACGCCGCCCCGATTGATGAACCCGAGCAGCCGGGTGACCACGGACCCGGCCAGTTCATTGGCGTTTTCCAGGCCCGCGCCGCGGAGGACATCGAACAGGGCCGGCGCCACCGCCGCGCCGAAAAAGACCGCGGCGCCCAACCAAAGCCCCAGCAACAAGACACGTAATTGTCTGATGAATTGAGTCACGAGCTTTGCATTGCGACGAGCTGAATTACCGGCGGCGTGATTTCCGGTTGTTCAATTTCGCGCGGATCCGGAACACTCAAAAGCCACGACAGCGCGCAATCAAGTTGGGCCTGATACTCTGCCAAATCAAGCGACATAAAGACCGGTTGATTCAGCCGCGCAAATTTCTCCTTGGCCATCAAATACATGCGCCGCGCCGCCCCGGGCCGGCCGATTTGCAGGTGATGAAACGCCACGGCTGACTGGATCATCGCCTGCAGAAACAGTTTTTCATCCTGCCCGACCGGGCCCATCCACCGTTCTTCCCAGGCATCGTGCGCCGCGTGAAATTCGCCTGAGTTGTAGAGATCGATCCCGGCGATGTATTCGATCGGATAAGCTAGAATGTGTTCGTCAGAATAATGCGGCGTGGACACGCAGGGATTGTATCCGATCTATCGCGGCGACATTAATGTGAAATGCTGATAAACATTCTGTTATAGGAGAGAACTAGGTTAGGCAAGTGAAAGAGACTGAACCGCCATTCAAAGTAAAACGTGCAACTACGGGTCTGGGGCTGTTCGCGACCAGACTTATTCCCAAAGGCAAAAAGATCGTCGAGTACATCGGGCCGCGCGTGCCGAACGAAATTGTTGACCGGAGCAACGGCAAGTATTTCTTCGGGGTGACCAAGAAATGGTCGATTGACGGGAGCGGCCGCGATAACTTGGCGCGCTACGTCAACCATTCGTGCGCGCCCAACGCGGAAGCGATCATTTCCAAAAATCGTGTGTGGATTTACTCCCGCAAGACCATCAAGCCCGGCGAAGAAATTGTTTACGATTACGGCAAGGAATACTTCGACGGAATAATAAAAGACATCGGCTGCAAATGCGTTAAGTGTTCCGGAAAGATTCACTCGAACGGTAAGGCGCGACGAAGAGGTTAGAGGTTAGAAGTTAGAGCTTAGAGCTTAGAGGTTAGAGCTTAGAGGCCCAGAGACTAGAGGTCCGTCAATCTAAGCTCTAAGCCCTAAGCTCTGTCTAAACAGCGTTGAGGATGACGATTTCGGTTCCGGGTTGGTCTATCAGCCGGTCGATGAAGTTGTCGATCTCAGTCTGGATTTTTTCTTCGGTCAGGTCCCGTTCAATCTGATCGCGGACTTCGTCGAGTGTTTTCACAATCCGGTTGTTGCCGCGCTGCGGTCCGTACAGCTGTTGGTAACGATCCGAAATATCTTTCGTGCTGACCACCGCAAAAGCCCGAAATCTGAAGTCGACATAGCTGTCCATCGTTTGCCGGTCGCGCAGGATCTGATCGAGCTGTTCACTCGTCAACCCGACGAGTTTCATGCGCTCTTCGAGCACTGCGCGCGAGCCCAGCCTTTTAATCACGTCGTTCAAACGGTCCTGGACTTTCTTATCGAAATCTTTCTGCGCATCGCCGGTTTGCGCCAGCGGCAGTTTTTTCGCCTCCTGCAAAACCAACGTCTGCTGCACGAGCGTGTCTAACGCTTCCTTTAGCTCCTCAGAACTCGGCCGGGCGAGCGAGGCGTGTCCGGGCTGCAGCGCCAATTGCCAAACCAGGTCAGAGTACGTGATGACGTCGGGCGTGGCTTGCGAGCCGTTGGTGACAGTGGCGACGATCTTGTCGGGGATGGTCTGTGCTGGGGTTTTGGAGGTTAGGCCAAGGGAGAGAATGACGGTGAAGAGAAGGCATTGAAAATTGAAAATTGCAAATTGAAAATTGCAAATTTGTACGGCGCGGTGGCGTTCAGAGTTGGACGAAGCGCTTGAGCGAGAAGCTCTGAGTTGAGAAGCTCTAAGTTGAGAAGCTCTGAGTTGAGAAACGCGGAGTTGAGAAGCGCGAGTACCATCAATGACGCGTTCTCCAAACCGAGTCTTCGTCAACAGCCAATTTGCAATTTTCATTTTGCAATTTTCAATTTGCATTGCTCTTCTTTCTTCCCGGCTAGAACGTCTGCGTAAACCTAAACTGAATCTGTCCCTGATGCAGCCGATAGATTGCCGTCGTGGGATGCGCGGTGTTCAGGAACTGCGGAATCAGGAACTCGGACGGATTCAGCAGGAAGCCGTAGTCCACCGCCAATGCGCCGCCGAGCGGTGTCTTAAAACGAAAGCCCAAGCCGACCGTGTGACTCCAACGGACGCGCAGGTTCTGCGCGTTGATGTCGTCGACAAAATTTCCGGTGGGCGTGAACGGCTTGGGATGCAACATGTCGCTGATACTGCGAAAGACGTTGCCGCCGTCGTAAAACGGAACTGCCTGAATGTTGGGATTGACTGGAATGCGCGCTTCCAGATTCATGATCACCTGCGCGTTGCCGCCGATCGGAACGGTGAATGGGTTCACCCCGACAGGCTTTCCCGAGTTGTCGTGAAATTCGCCCTGCGGGACGATTACCTGACGCGGCCCGGCCTCTTCGAAGCCAAAGCCGCGCAGCGTAGTTGAACCGCCCGAGAAGAAGCGTTCGCTGATCGGCAGCAGCAAATCAAAATCATCAACCATGCCGTTGCCGTTCAGGTCGCGCGGACTGAACAGATTTGCCAGCCCCACGCTCAAGTTGGCGGCAAAGACCGTGTTCCTGGCAGCGCGCGATTTGTAGTATGTGTGGTAGCTCGACTCGAAACGCGTGAAGGAAGTGTTGCCGCCGAGCGCGCGCGCCGCCACGCGAAAGTCGGCATTGAAGAAGTGACCGCGGGTGGCGTCAGTCTGGTTGTAACGGCAAACTTCGCCGCCGCGGATCGTTTCATCCTCGCCGTAAATCGTTCCCGCCAACCGGTGTTCACAACGTTCACGCGTGTCGATGACGAATGAAAGGCCCGGACCTGAAAGCCGCACGACCGCGTCCGGACGCAGGATCGGCTCAATCAATAAACTCTCGATGTTCTTGAGGCGGACGTCTTCGTAGTTGTAGCGCGCGAACAGAATGCTGTGGAGTTTTCGGCTCATCACCCGCTGCGTTTCCGCGGTCACGATAAAGCGATTGATCGTCGGAATGCCGGCGCTCTGGCCGAATTGATCCACCGGGTTTCCATTCTCGTCCAGGCGCTGCACGATGCCGTTGGTGCCCTGATCGATGGTCGAGCGGAAAAAACGCGTGATGCTCGAGTCGCGTAGATACTGGACCGACAGGCCGAGCGGTGCGTAATCGCGCTTTCGATATTGGAAGAAACGCGGATCGAGAAACTCCAGGCGCACCAGCTGTTGCCGCTGGCTCATGCGGATTCGCATCGCCGCCTGCTGCAACCTGTTGCGGAAATTAACATTCGTCAGCTCGAGTAAACCGAGTGGCCCGGTATCAGTTGAATAACCGCCGCCATACTCGACGACGCGCGGCCGCTTCTCTTCAACGTCGATGATGACGTCGAATAACTTCACGTTGTTGGCGGCGTCACCGGCCGGTTGCTGCGTGATGATTACCTGGCGATATGCGTCAGTCACGTAGAGCGCGCGCTCGGCTTCAGTGATTCGATCCGCCCGCAGGACATCGCCCGGTACGAGGGGAAGGGCCCGGCGAATCGCCGCGCGCTTCGATTCCTGGACCGACGCGCTGCCGGTCACGCCGTTAATGACGATGTCGTTGACAATCCCCTTCGAACCTTCTTTGGTGACCTTGAAGACGACGCCGACCTGTTCGTCGCCGCCCAGCGGCGGCAGGTTGTCGAGCGAAGTCCGGACATCGGCTTCGATGTAACCAAGACGCGCGTACAGGTTGAGCAATTGATCGCGATCGGCGCGCACTTGTGACGGCGAATATGGCGCGCCCTTGATCGTGGAGATCTCCTCGCGCAGGCGGGCTTCGGGGATGGCATTCTCGCCTTGAATGTCGATGTACGCGACGCGGGTCAGTGGTCCTTCCGTTACCTTGAAAGTAATGATCAAAAAATCCTGCGTGGGCGGGATGGTTGGAATCGCGCTGACCGTGACTTTTAGATATCCGAGATCTCTCATCATCCGTTCGACCGTGCGCCGATCCTCTTCCAGCATCGCGTTGCTGGTGACGCCGCGCGCATAGCCGCCGAGCAAAGGCAGAAACGCAAACGCGCTGGCCTTACGCGATCTTAATTGCGGCAGAATGTCGTTAAGCGTGAGCTTGTTCGTTCCGTCAATGCGAATTTCGTTCAGCCGTAATTGCCGGTTGAGTTGAACGTCGTAGACGATCTTGACGTTGTGTCCATCCAGATCCGGCGGATTGAGATCGTGACACGCCTCGGTGTTGCCGTTGTCGGTCGTGCCGGGCAACGGCGGTGTGATGGTGCACTGCGGCGTGACCTCGGCGAAGAAATATCCCTCCTCCTGCAGCTTCAACTTGACGCGGCGCGCGCCTTCTTCGATCACCGCATAATCGAGATTGGCTTCGCGCTTGAGCGGCAAAAGTTTCTGCTGGCTTGATTCTTTAAGTGTGTAGTTGGCGAAGGACACATCGACCAAAGGGCCCGGCTTTCCCTCTAAGGTGATGTTGATGGTGTTCGTATTCGCGTCGCGAACTACTTTTGGATCCGAGAGTTGCGGCGCCATGCGATGTTTGGCGATCAGCGCCTGCTTGATGCGATCGATGTCCTCTCCGAGAAGCTCTCGGGTGAATGGAGTGCCGGGCTGGAGCTTTAGCGTTGGGCCGATGTTGGGCAAATCCAACTTCGGATCAATTTCAAACTTTCCCACCCGCGCTTGTTCGTTCAGTGTAATGGCAAAAACTACGATCTTCTTGGTGCCGCTCGCATCTCCCGCGCTGGGAATTTCGCTGTGTTCCACAGTAGCGTTGAAATAACCGCGATCGCGCAGGTACGTTTGAATCTCGTCGGCATTTTTTTCAATCGCGGTCAGCGAGAAGCGGCGTCCGGACTGCAACAGATTGACGCGGGCGCGGATTTCATCGCGCGGGATAACCGTACTTGGCGTGACCCTGATGCTGACGCTGGTGATGATGATTTGCCGCTGCACAATAAAGCGGACGCGAATGGGGACCGCGCGATTCGTCCCGTTGCCCGGGTCATCGACTTCGACGCGGGCTGAGGCGACGCGGCCCGAGGCATATAGATCGTGCAATGACTGTCGCACCTTGACGGCAGCGTATTCACCGCCGACCGTGATTTTCAGGAGTGCTTTGAATTCGTTTTGCGCTGCGGGATCGGCGGGCGTGCCTTCGAGGGTGACCTCGACCGCGGAAACCGATCGACCCTCGTAGTCGCCGACCTGGGCGTGAACGCACACGCCCGTACCAGCGATTGCGATTATCAGTATCAGAAGTCTTAAAGCGTGCACTTGAACACGTATGGCGGCTGGGCCGCTCTGCCAGGGCGGTCAGGCTTGCCTGACCGTCGCCGATCTCATATCAACAATTAGCGGTGAGGCTATGCCTCGCCGTTGCGGAGGCATAGCCTCGATTTGTTTTTCCGCAATCTGCGGAAAGGCAAAGTCTTTCCGCACGGTGCTTGCGGCAAAGCCGCACTTCAAAATCTCTTCCGGAACCTGATCTCGAAACTGTAGTTATTGTTTCGGGTCGCCAGGTTACGGTTCGAACCCTGTTCGTATTGCGCGACAAACGACATCCGGTTCGACACGCGATATTCGACCGACAGCACCTGGTTCGGGTCTGAAGCAATGTTCGTCGAATAGGTGATCGTCATGTCTTTGGTAACGCGCCGTGCCGCCGTCAGCCTCGCGGTCGGGGCGGAATTCGTGCTCGAGATCACCGGATTTATTTCCAACCGGCTCAGACCGAAAAGCTTGTTAGTCGCACGCGAAATCGGCGCATTGATCAGCGCATCGGTCAAAAGACTCGCCGCAGTTCCCACGCCCGACTGCGCCAGTACCGAGGTGCCGGTGTCGCTCGAGGTCAACGTTCCGTTCAGAATCAACGAAACGACGTCGGCCTGAGGCAGCGAAGGTTCGGCGCCGACGCTGGTCGTGGGATGCGACAAAGGCCCTTCGATCATGGCCGTGACACGATAGCCGCGAATCACGGATTGCGCTTCGATGTTCAAAATTGGATCGGCATCGAGCCGCGGGGGCAGATAGATTAAGCCGCGCGTAATCTCATAAGGAGTGTTTCTGAAATTCAGCGTCCCGCGCGTGGCGGTAATGCGGCCTTCGATGATCGGGTCCTTCACCGGCCCGTCCAACTGCAGGGACAGGGACGCGACCACGTCGCCAATGTTGTTGTGCAGGATCAGCGCGTTCCGACCTTCGACCCGCAGCTTGTCGAAATTCGCGGTCTGCGCGAAGGTGAATTCGCTGCCTTCTTCCAGCGTCTGTTGCGGCCGCTGATTAATCAACTCAGCGAGTTCGATGTCATGCGTGTATTCCGCGCGGCGCACCCGCACGTCGCCGCTGATGAATTGCACCTTGCGGGTGCCGCGAACTTCCAAATTTGCATCAACCGTCGAGCGGAAGTCCTGCGGATAATTCAACGTCATGCCGGTGCCGTTGATGTTGAAGAGGAACTGCGAAACGTCGAAGCCGTCAAGCTGGGCGCCGCCGGTGACGCTGAAATGCCCGCCTTCGATCGTGCCCTCGAGCGGCCGATCGATTTGCGCCTGCTGCGAATTAAAGAGAATGCTGCCGTGGAGATTCGAAAGCATCACCCGCTGATCGCCCAGGTAGATTGAAACGGTCGCGCGATCGACTGACGCCTGGCCGGTCACGCGTTGGTTGTCGAACGTGCCGCCCACATTCACTGCCAGGGTCGCGATGCCCGAAGAGAAAAGATCGGGCGAGAACAAACTCAGAATGCGCAAATTCACCTGGCCGTTGACGGCCAGCGTGTTGCGGCCGCCCGTGTTCGTTGCCAGGGCTCCGCCCACCGTGACGTTCGTTTGCGATCCGGTAAAGTGACTGTCATGGAAAACGATCGCGTCCGGCGTCACCTCGATCACCACCGGTTCGGCCGCGGCGAGCGTTATCTGCTGGCCCTGTTCGCCGACGTTAATTGAGATTTCTGAAAACGTCGCCTTGCCGACCAGACCGTGAATCGTGGGATTGTCTTCTTCATCAAGCAGATTGCCTGACAATTTCAAACTACCGGTGGCGCGACCGTTAACCATGACGTCAGCCGGCACAAAGATTCGCAGCGCCCGCGTAATGTCGGTCCCGTTCATCGTCGATTCGATCACCGCCGGCAACTTTGGCTGCGACAAATCGACGCGCGCCGTGATCATTTGCGGCTGGTCCCCGAACAAGGCGCTGGAGGTCAAAGACACATTCAGTTGCTTGTTTTCGGTGCGGCCGGCGATCGCAATCGCGCCGGCTGGTTTGCCTTTTATCGTTACGTCGCTGCTCTCGGCGTCGAAGCTGATGACGTAACTTGATAAGTCGCTTAACTGGTAAACGCCCGAGGCGTGCAGACTCTTGATCGTCGCAATGCCGGCGATGGGCGGGAGGTTCGTCAGATTGGCGTACTCTTGCAAGCGCGCGAGCTGCACGCGATCACCGCTCGCCGTCAGATCGAAAGCCTTGGTCTTTAAATCGAATTTGCCGGAAGCGGTAATGTGACCCGCATCGAAATTCAGATCGACTTTGTCGACGTCGACCGACGATCCGGTGAAGGTGGCGTGCGCCGTCAATCCCTGCAAAGGTTCGCCGGCCAGCCGGCCTTGCGAAGATCGAATGTCGGCGACGCCGCTCATGGCGTTCGGCATCCCGGTGATGCGCACGGTCCCTGAAATGTCGCCCTGCGTATCGCCCATCTGGTCGCGCGTTTGCTTGTTGAAAGGCAGGGCGGCGATCAGGTTTCCCAGGTTCATCCGATCGAGCGTCGCATCGACGGAAGCGTTGTTGTCGCCGTTGCGCGGCACCACCAGCGAGAACTGAGCGCCGCCGCCGGTCGCTTGGGTCAGACGGCCGTCGGTGACGCGCGTCTCGGTCGCGGTTGATGAAATATTCGCGGTCAAAGATCCCAGGTCACGCTGATTCATGCTCAGTGAACCGAGTTCGGCATGACCGTTGACGACCGGATCTTTCATCGCGCCCATCAGGGTGCCGTTGAAATTGAGTTTGCCGCCGAGATCGATTGCATAGGTGTGGAACTGTTCTTCCAAATCAGAAAACGCGCCGGACGAGATCAAAAGATTCTGCAACTCTGAGGCGTCGGTAGACGCGACGTTCACAGTGAGATTGGAAACCGGCTGCTCGACTGAGAATTGACCGGACGCGGTTAATGTCGTCGCGCTGGTTTGCAGATTTACGCGTTGAATCTGGAAGACGCCATGGTTCGCAGTCACCGCGACCTCGCCCGCGAGCGGCGTGTCGGCGACCGAACCGGGAGCGGCGACTAATTCCGCAGTCACGTTGCCGGTGGCGTTCGTGAAATCGGAATCAGTAAACGTGAGGTTGGCCTTGCCGGTCGCCTTGCTGGCAATTGGAAAAGCGCGCTTCGAGACGAGCGTGATCAATCCACGTACATCGAAATTATTGAAGTCCGCGTTGACTACCGACGCGCCGTTTTTTCTGAGCGAGATCGTGGCGTTGCCGGACGCGCGGCCGTCGAGTGCTTCCGCCACGAAATTGTTTACCTGGATTTGATCGCTGGTGGCCACCACCGCGGCATGAACGGGTCCCAGCTTCATCTGGCCCATGACACCGCCGCCGAGACTCAAATCGGCGCTGGCGCGATAGCGGCCCGAAGGCTCGACCGTGAACGCCGGCCGCGCGAGTTTCACGTTCTCGACGCTGCCGTCTTTGAGTTTGACATTGCCGGCATTGATGTCGCTGGTCGTTCCCTGGACGCGGCCGTCGTGAATTGCCAGACGCACGCCCGCGATGTTGATGCTGCCCGTTTGAGCGCCGAAGGCATTCGCCTCGCCAACCTGCACCTGCTGCACTGTGACGTTCGTCGTGATGCCGTCGTTTTTGATGTCGATTGATTTGGCGGTGACGCCATTGATGGTCGTTCCGCCCGACTGAATCTTTCCGGCTTTGGCCGAAGCGATCGTGGCCGTCATCTTGCCGTCTTTCGAGGTCACTCGAAGATCATTGGCTTGAATGCCGTTCTGCACCTTGGCGGTCGCCGTCGTCAGACTGTCGGCGCTGAATTGTGGAGCCGAGGCCGTCAGTTCGCCGTCATGATATTCAGCGCGGGCATCGCGCAGGATTAATCCACTGATCGTCGTGCCGTAACTTTTTTCAGCGGCAGCGCGCAGTTCGCCGATCCAACGAAAATCCGATCCGGTTCCCATCACACCGCCGGTGATCTGGACGGCGTTCAATTGAAAATCGCCGGCCGTTAACAACTGCGCGACGGCGCGCCCATTGAAATCGTAGGACTTGCCCTGGCCCGATCCCTTCGCCGAAATATTCAGCGCCTGCAATCGCACGCCGTCTGCGGCCAAAGCGTCTGACTTGAGGCTGCCGTCAACCTGATATTGATCGCCGTTGCCGGTGACGGTCCCGACGAAGTTGCCCGAGCCACGCAGGGTCGTTCCCGTCTGCAGCACGTCGGACGCCTGGGTCAGGTCGACGGTCGAGGTGACGTTCATCTGGTATTTGAGATTGCGCCAATCATCCATCACGCCTTGCAGATGGGCTTCCGCAAATGGCGAACGCAGTGACAGGTCCTGAATTTCAGCGCGCGTTTGATTCACCCGCGCGCGTGCATCGATGTCGATGTTGTTCACCGCCCGGCCGTCATAAGTGAAAGTCGAATTCGATGAAGTGAAGGTGACCTGGTTCATCCAGCTGGCGGCCGGAGCATTCAGATCGTCCGGCTGAACGATCAGGTGCATGTTTCGCGCTTCGCCGGAAAGGCTGTGCAGCACGTCGCCGTAGTGGATTTGCGAATTCTTGATCTCTACATGCGCGGTTGAGTAGGCAAACAGGATCCTGGCGTTGGGCTCGGGCGGCGGTATGTGAATGTTGCGAAAATTCGAGCGGCCTTCCGCGTCGAAGTTTACCCACAACTCGAGCCCCTCGAGCTTCAGATCTTTCAGGTTGATGTTGCGTTGCAGGCGCAGAGCGAAAAGGTCTTCAACGCGCACAGTCACGAGCATGCGATCGATCTTTCCGATCTTCTCGCCGGTTTTAGCGTCATAGAGTTCTACGCCTTGAAGTTCGACCGACTGTGGTGAAATCGATGTGTGGAAGCTGCGAATCTCGGCGCGCACACCGTAATTGGCCAGCGTGTCTTTAACCTGCCCGGCAATGTATCGATCCACAAAGCCAAGCCGGTAAGCGATCAGGCTGACCAGGATTAATGCGGCGACGGCGCAGACCAGGCCGATGACGACGAGAATCGTATTGCGGCGCGTGACAAAACGGCGGCGCGCGCGCGTTGGCGGCGTCGGCTGAGAGGTCTTCCGATTGTTTTCGCCGGGGCTATCGCGATGATTATCTACGGGCATGGATGCAGACCGTCACCAGATCTCATCAATTCCAACTTGTAGGGGAAAGCCCGAAACACCAGAGGTCAGAGGCAAGAGATCAGAGGTCAGAAGACTAACTCAAAACTTTGATGTTGAGATCGACGCGGCGCGCATCGCTAACCTCTAATCTCTAACCTCTAAACTCTGCGTTCTTTTGTAAACTGAAAGTGGGGGAATTTCAAGGTTAGTAGCACAGACTTGAGTCTGTAATCGACTTGATTTGAACTTTCAGCGAATTCCTGCGTCTTCTGCGTCACCGACTAAAGTCTGTGCTACCTCAGATGCCGGAGAGCCCAGCGGTACGTTGCCTACGACTTCCAACTCGAAACCTTCGAGCGCTGCGACTTTGGGGGGATGGTTCGTCAAAAGCAGAATCCGGCGCAGTCCCAGTTCATGCAGGATTTGCGCGCCGACACCGTAATCACGATTGAGGCCATAACCGGTTTCGGCGCTGGCTTCGCTTTTGGTGAGGCCGCGATCCTGCATCAGTTGATACGTGCGCAACTGATGAATTAAGTCGAGGCCGTGTTCGCTTTGACGCAGATAAAGCACGACACCCTGACCAATTTCCGCAATCTTCTCGAGCGCGCGCCGCAACTGATAGCCGGTGTCGTCGATGGTCGAACCGAACATGTCGCAGGTCACGTTCTCGCTGTGCACGCGCACCATCACCGGGTCGTTCGTGTCGACGTCGCCCATGACCATCGCCAGATGCACGTCGCCGTTGATAGTGTTTTCGAAAGCGATCGCGCGAAAGTTTCCGTACACCGTCGGTAAATTTGTTTCGGCCGCCTGTCGCACCAGTACTTCTTTAGTGATGCGATAACGAACCAGATCGGCGACGCTGATGATCTTCAATCCGTGAATACCGGCGAACTCGCGCAGTTGCGGCAGCCGCGCCATCGTCCCGTCTTCGTTCATGATTTCGCAGATCACGCCGGCGGGATAGAGGCCGGCGATGCGGGCGATGTCGACGGCGGCTTCGGTCTGACCCGGACGAACGAGCACGCCGCCCTTTTTCGCGCGCAGCGGAAAAACATGTCCCGGCCGCGCCAGGTCCTGCGGCCGCGTTCGCGGATCGACCGCCGTTAAAATAGTCGTGGCGCGATCCGCTGCTGAGATACCAGTGGTCACGCCGCGCCGAGCTTCAATTGAAACAGTGAATGCGGTGCCCAGTCGCGAAGTATTCTCAGCGACCTGGGGCTGAAGATGCAGTTCGTCGCACCGCTCTTCGGTCAGGGGCAAGCAAATCAACCCGCGGCCTTCGCGCGCCATGAAGTTGATCTTCTCGGGTGTAACGAGTTCGGCCGCGCAAACCAGATCGCCTTCATTCTCGCGGTCCTCGTCGTCGACGATGATGATCATTCGCCCTTCGCGAATGTCGGTGGCTGCGTCTGGAATGGATGCCAAAGACATGTTCCTTTAAATCTCTGCCGGGGAGGGAATATGTTAGCGCGCCCGGTAGGATTTGGCGACTTTTGGCGATTAGGGGTAGGGGTACGTTTTGTTCCCTCTCCCCTTGGGAGGGCATTGACATACTTGACGCATCAACTGGGCCGCAACCCGAAGGGTTGACAGAAAGTAGCCGAGGGTCGAAGCGTAGCGCAGACCCCCGGACCCGATCGTTCAAGGATTCGCACCCTGAAGGGGTGCCAGCCCGACTCTGTGACCCTTTCAGGGTCAAAATACAAATTGGCTTCTGATCCGGGGGTTTCGCTACGCTCAACCCCCGGCGGGCTGCCTTTGCCTATCTCGCTGAATGTAATTACTTGATGCGTCAAGTATGTCAATGCCCTTGGGAGAGGGTTAGGGTGAGGGCCTGACAGTGATTCCAAATTGCTTGATTGAGTTTGCAAGAGATGAATTCGCTCGGTGAGCGAATTCATCTCTCGCGCTCGGCATTTGGCTCGGCCAGACAAGCCCTCATCCCTAGCCCTTGTCCCAGAGGGAGAAGGGAAATAGATCAAGGAGACGACGCAATGATACAAACGCGATGTCAATCAGTGCTTTTGATATTGGCTTTTCTCTTGATCCATTCAATCGCCGCATTTGCCCAGCGGCCTGCATCTCTTCGCGGCCAGGTCACGGATCAACTCGGCGCGGTGATCGTCGGCGTCTCGGTAACTCTCACCGACGCGAACGGTAAGAAAACTGCGACCCAGACGGACAGCAGCGGCGCCTATCGATTCGACAATCTGACCGGTGGCGTTTACACCTTGACCGCCCAGCAGAAAGGTTTCGCGTCTGAAACTATTGTGGGATTGGAACTGTCCTCCGCCGCCAACACGCATGACATTCATTTGGGCATTAGCATCGACGAGCAACGGGTCACGGTCGATGACATGCGCGCTGTCAGCACGGATCCGAACAACAACAAGACCGCGCGAATCATCAGTGGCAAGGACTTGAATTCGCTCTCTGACGATCCAAACGAGCTGGCGGCGCAACTTGATGCGTTGGCCGGACCAGCCGCGGGTCCCAGCGGCACGCAAGTCTTTGTCGATGGCTTCACCGCCGCGAACGGATTGCCTGACAAGCAGACGATTCGCGAAATTGTAATTAATCAAAATCCCTTTTCGGCCGAATTCGAACGCATCGGTTTTGGCACGATTCAAATTTTCACCAGGCCCGGCACGGGAAAATTTCACGGCGGCACGGCCTTTACCTTCAGCGATGCGGCCTTCAATTCACGAAATCCTTACGCGCTGAACAAGCCGCCTTATCAACGCCGGGGCGTCGAGGGCAACCTCAGCGGGCCCATCGGCAAACGCCTTTCATTCTTTTTCAACCTGTCGCGCCGGGATATCGACGATACGGCGGTGATCGCGGCCACGACTTTGGATAGCGCGCTCAATCCACAGCCGGTGAATCTTGCTTTGATCACACCGAGGTCTTTCATGAATCTTGGCCCGCGCTTTGACTTTGCGGTGAACAAGAACAACACGCTGAGTACTCGCTACACGCTCATCACGCAGGCTCTGAAAAAACAAGGCGTGGGCGGATTTGCGCTGCCGTCACGGGCCTTCGATTATTCGGATCAGCTTCATGTCCTCCAGGCCGTCGATATGGCGATTCTGAATCCGCGCGTCGTCAATGAATTCGGTTTCCAATACATCTGGTACTTCATCGAGCAGCAGCAAGCTGAATCGACCCCCGGCCTGATTGTGAATGACGCCTTCAGCGGTGGGGGAGCGCAGATCGGCGGTTACTCGTTCAGGCGTCACGAAGGCGAGTTGCGCGACTATCTTTCGATCACCACGCGCGCGCACACGCTGAAGTTCGGCGCGCGCCTGCGCTGGGCGCACATCAGCGACATCGCGCCAAGCAATTTCGGCGGCACGTTTGTCTTCTCGAGTCTGGACCGTTATCGACAGACTTTGTTGCGCGCGTCCACGCCGAATCAACTGATCATCGCGACCGGAAATCCATTCGCGGAAGTGAAGCAGTGGGACATCGGGCCTTACTTTCAGGACGATTGGAAGATGCGTCAGGACTTCACTCTGAGCCTGGGCCTGCGTTATCAGTACCAGACAAATCTCAAAAGCAAATTCATGTTCGCGCCGCGGCTTTCGTTTGCCTGGACGCCCTGGATGAATCCGAAGGGCGCGCCGAAAACTGTCATCCGCGGCGGCGCCGGCATGTTTTATGACCTGGTGCGAACGTCCGTGACGCTGCAGGCCAATCGCTACGACGGCTTCACGGAACAGCAGTACATCGTCACTGACCCGGCATTGCTGGCGTTGTATCCCAACACGCCGCCACCGGCCGCGCTCGTGGCGCTGGGACAATCCGAGACGATTTGGCGCAAGGTCCAGGACCTGACGCAGCCTTACTACCTCCAGTCGTCTCTGAGCGTTGAGCACAGCCTGCCGCACAACACGACGATGAGCGTCACCTATCTCGACACGCGCGGTGTACATCAACTGCGCTCGCGCAACATGAATGCGCCGGCGCCGATCACCGGCGTGAAACCGTTCGGCAACGGCCTCAACATTTATGATTATGAAACGACGGGTTGGTACCGGCAGCACCTGCTGATGTTCAATCTGCAATCGCGGCTCAATCCCAAAATGAATTTCACCGCAAATTACACGCTGGGCAAAGCGGATAGCGATACTGATGGCGCCGGATCGTTTCCGGCAAATTCATACGACCTGCAAAATGAATTCGCCCGATCGTCGTTCGACGTGCGACATCGGTTTACGCTGACCGGCTCGTTCGAAACGAAGTGGGGCATCGGACTCTTTCCGCTCATCATTGCCCAGTCGGGCGCGCCCTTCAACATCGTCACCGGTTTGGACACCAATGCCGACACGCTTTTCCTCGATCGACCGGCAATTGCCACCGATCTGACGCGCACGTCAGTGCGGCGGATGCCGTACGGAAATTTCGATCTGCTGCCGCTTCCCGGCGCGCAAATCATTCCGCGCAACTTCGGTGATGGGCCGGGTTACTTTTCGGTGAACCTGAGAATCGCGAAGACTTTCGGCTTTGGCACGGTCGCTGCGGCTAACAACGGCAAGACCACGGCAGGGCCCACTGTTGGCGCTAACGGAAAGGCTGCGGCTGCTCAGCCTGCTCGATCTGCCCCGCCGCGGCCGGAAGACAAACCGTATCGGCTGACGCTGAGTCTATTCGTGGCGAACATGCTCAATCACACAAACCCGGGAACACCGATTGGGAATTTGAGTTCACCTCTGTTTGGGACGTCGAATTCGCTTTCCGGCTTTTCGCAATTTACGTTCGGAGCGAGTGCGGCGCAGAGCAATCGGAGCGTAAGTCTAAGAGCGCAGTTTCAGTTTTAGGGTGTCAGCTTTGGAGTGCACCGGCAGAGCGAAGCGGCGCACACCAACTGAGGTCAGTACCATCCGCGTAAGCGGATGGATCAAGGGAGCACTTACGGATTCAATCGATCCATCTGCTTACGCAGATGGTACTGACCCATGCATCGCGTCGCCGCTGCGCCCTGCCGGCGCACTCCAAAACGACACTAGGCGTTGGCGGCTTCGACCTTCTCTTCCGGAAACAAATTGTTCTGAATCGGATCGAGTCCGAGCGCCTCGCGCACTCGCGCAAAGCTGCGGCGATGAATCGCCGTCGCGCCGAGTTCTTTCAGGCAGCGGCAATGTTCCGGCGTCGGGTAGCCCTTGTGTGTTGCGAAGTTGTAGCCGGGCAGTTTGGAATCAAGCTCGGTCATGATCGCGTCCCGCGTGGTCTTGGCGATGATTGAGGCCGCCGCGATGCTGGTCGATAAGGTGTCGCCTTTGATGATGCCGCGCTGCGGAGCGGAGCAGTGCGGGATGCGCCGCGCATCGACGAGAATGAAATCGGGTGCTTGCGTCAGACCCTCAACCGCACGACGCATTGCCAACAGGCCGGCGTGATAGATGTTGATGGTGTCGATCTCTTCCACTTCGGCGATTCCCGCCGACCAGGCCAGGGCATCCGCTTTTATCTGCAGCGCGAGCTCGTCGCGAACCTCGCAGTCCAGAATCTGCTTCGAGTCATTCAACTTTTTCAGCTTGTAGTTTTTCGGCAGGATGACCGCGCCGGCAACGACCGGACCTGCCAGCGGCGCCATGCCCGCCTCGTCAACACCGGCAATAAAGTTGAAACCCTGCTCCCACAAATCAATTTCAAATCGCAAAAGGTTGTGCAGGCGCTGGCCCTCGGCCCGGTTCTTACGCCAGCGGTCGCGAATCAATTTTGCGAGATGATGGGCGCCCTGCCGCGAATCGGTCTCCAGCGCCTCGACCAATCCTTTCGGGACGGGTCGCGCGCGATCGACGAAACGTTCGCG
Source organism: Pyrinomonadaceae bacterium (assembly GCA_036266295.1). GTDB lineage: Bacteria > Acidobacteriota > Blastocatellia > Pyrinomonadales > Pyrinomonadaceae > UBA11740. The sequence continues at coordinate 16,366 of DATANL010000776.1, forward strand.
TAGTTCGGGGATTGATTTAACGAGGAGTTGTTCGAGCGTCGGCATTACTTCGACTGGGCCGCAGATCACAGCGGACCCACGCGGATAATAAACAAGAAACGGAC
>DATANL010000777.1:0-14871 GCA_036266295.1 Pyrinomonadaceae bacterium
CGTGTACAGAGGCAAGAACAAAAATGAATAAGGCGCCTGGACACCGGCGATGAAGAAATCGCTGTTGACAGCCACGCCCCGGCCGCTGGCCGGTCCCCAACCCCACCACAGCACGGCATTGCCCGCACACAGAGCTGCCACGACGTAAGGCGCGACACGCTTCGAATTGAGAAGCAGTTCGTTGTAGGCGACTGCGGCAAATGCGCGCATTGTGTGAGTCATCAAGTCTGATTCACGACCGTGAAGTAATAGTCTTCGAGCGTGGCGGTGACGCGTGTGAATGAGTCCGACGGTTTTCCGTTTTCGGAGAGCACTCTGACTCGGAGGTTTCCTCCAGCCATCTGCTTTGAGATCACCTTTCCATTCGCTTCCAGACCGGCGATTTGTTCACGTGGCATCGTCGCCTCCCAAATTCTTCCCTCGAGCTCGTTGAGGGCGGCGCCGGTTGACGTGGCCGCGACTATTTCTCCGCGGCGAATCACAGCAAAACGATCGCAGAGATTCGAAACGTCGGAAACGATGTGAGTCGAGAGCAGGACGACCGTGTCCTCGCCGGCGCTCTCTGCCAGGACGTTGTGTAGTCGCGTGCGTTCTTCAGGATCTAACCCGGAGGTAGGCTCATCGACAATCAACAGTTTCGGATTGCCAATCAGCGCCTGCGCAATGCCGACGCGTTGGCGCATGCCGCCGGAAAAACCGCCGAGTCGCCGGTTGCGCTCTTCATAAAGATTCACCTTTTCAAGCAAAGCATCGACCAGCGCGCGCCGCTCTTTTTTGTTGTTGACACCTTTGAGCTTCGCAAAATAGTCGAGCATCTGCGCGGCCGTCAGCGTCGGATACAACCCGAAGTCCTGTGGCAGATATCCGAGTACTCTTCGCGTGTCGGCTTTATTGGCGATGAGATCCAGCCCGTTCATCTGCGCCGTGCCCGAATCAGCCTCGAGCAGCGTCGCCAGGATTTTCATCAGCGTAGTCTTGCCCGCGCCATTCGGACCGAGCAGACCAAACATCCCCGCAGGAATATCAAGCGATACGCCTTTCAGCGCCTGGACGCCGCTGGAGTAGGTCTTCTTCAAGTCTTTGACGTTGAGTATCGTACTCATGAAATTAGATAGCGACTGTGCGCAGACATCCTGAGACGAACCCGTCTTCGGGATTCCGTTACGTCCAGTCTGTCCTTGCCTGGAGAAAATCTATTTTGAGGAAACCACCCGCTCGACGGGTGTACGTCCTCTCTGATCGTAGGTGGTCAATGACAAAGGTGCGACGTCCAGCTTGAGCAACGCCGACTCGTCATGGTCTTTCAGGTAGCTCGACGGACTCTTGCCGCGCAGGTAAAGCAACAGGCGACCAAGGGCGCCGACCTCCATCAAGAGATCGCCGATGCGCGTGACGTGATAGTCGGTGCCGAAAATGCGGACCATGACTCCGGTTACAAAAACAAATCCGAAGAACCATTTCAAAGCCAACATGACGGGGTGATTCCGACGAGAGATGCGCACGCATTCATCTCGGATCTGTTCGACGTTGCCGAAACGCTTTAACGCGGTCGCCTGTGCCTGTTTGAATGGAACGTCTGGCCGGCAATGTTCTTCGGTCAGCAGGTCAAGATGGAATTGCAGTTCCTCTTCAATTTCACGGTGGACCTGCCGGCTGTCCAAACGTCGAAGTGGCCCGATAAAGAAGTTCATTGCCGTCCTTTCAACTGGTCTAGGCGGTCTCCAGAATTCGGCCGATGGCCTGCGACACGCGCTCCCAGTTAGCGCGTTCACCCTCGAGCCGTTTGCGTCCGGCTTTGGTCAGCCGATAAAACTTTGCCCGCCGATTGTTGTCAGAGACACCCCACTCGGACGCGATCCAGCCGCGTTCTTCCATGCGATAGAGCGCGGGATACAGAGAGCCGTCTTCCACCTTTAATAAGTCGTCCACCGCGGCGTGGATCCGCTGGGCGATGCCATAACCGTGCATGGGATCGTGCGAGAGCGTTTTGAGAATTAACAGCTCCAAAGTGCCCTGCATTAAGTCGGTACGTACCTTTGCCATCGTGTCTTGAATTCGTTGCGTCTGCCGGAGGTCGTCGAGAAATTATAGCTCCTTCCCTAGATTGTCAAGGGAACAGGTTAGACACGCGGTGCGGAAGTTTTGTTCCCGCGAGATTCCTGCCGGGAGCTGAGCGCGTCACTTCACGACCGACCTGGTCCGTAGATCGAACTTAGTTTTGGGCGCCAGCCAGTAATACCAACGATTGTCATGCTTCTGGTTATCGTAAATCGCGACCTTGCTGTCGCCGATCACTTCGAATTGATCTCCCTGCACCAGGATCGCCGTGCGCTCGTCGATGCCGATACCAAGCAGCTCAGGGTGCGCGTCCACGACGTTGACAAGTTCGTCTTCACGTTTGGCGGCAATCAAGTGTGGATTAATAACCACGTTCTTCAGAAACGCGAAACCGCGATCGTGTCCGGCGGCCATCAGCACCGGCTTGTCGGGACGGCCGCGGACGATAAACGAACCTTGGATAATGGCGCCTGCCGAGTTGCCGCCAATTACGCCGCCGCGGTCGGCGACTGCCTTAATTTCTTTTTCGGTCAACGTTCCGAGGTACGCATCAGCCAACCGGCCGGCGTTCCCGCCGCTGATCCAGACAGCATTCGCTTTGCGCAAGGGCTCAACGAAGCGCGACCGATTTGCGGTTGCTCGCTCTCGCGTGTGCAGCACTGTGATTCGCTTGACGCCGAACATCCTGGCGAGCTCGACTTCGAATGGGGCGCGGTTGTCGGCTGCGGTATCGGAATCCGGCGGGTAGTAGATGAAACCGTTGTCCAGTTTTATTCCCGAAGACGCAGTGGGGATGTAGACGAAGTTTGCGTCCGGCCCACCGGCCAATGAGACAAATCGATCGAGTACGCCCTGGCCAAAATCATCACGAGACAAGCCGGCCGCGCCGGATATCAAGAGAAACCCTTTCGCCGGCCGATGAATTGGCCGCGCGGGGACGCTGGGGCAGCAGCCGACTCCGAGCAGTAATAACAAAATGACTTTGCGTATGCGATGACTCAAACATGCGATTCCCATTTCGTTTCCCCGCGACAACGTGACGTTCGTGCCGCATGCCTTGGTAACATTAATGCAAGTTGGCAACGTGGGCCACCCATAATTCATCTCAAAGACGGCCCAGACAATCGATTGATTTCAGGCGAAGTAGATTCGCTGGGTTAAGGATAGGATCATGTTTAGGAAAATTTCTTCACTGTTATTTGCCTCACTTTTGGTGTTTGTTTCTGTTGCAGTCTCATTCGCGAAGACCGACGCGTCCACCGATGCGCCGCGGGTCCGCGAACCGCTGAACATTGCGATTTTGATTCAGGATGATCTGACCTCGCGCGTCGGCAATGAACTCGGCGTGACGCGGGAATTCATTCGCGGATTGCCGGCAGGCTCGCGGGTGATGGTCGGCTACATCACGGCCGGCTCGTTGCAAACTCGTCAGCCGTTCACGACTGATTTGAATCGGGCGGCGAACTCACTAAGGATTCCGATCGCCAGCACCTCGGCATCAGCTTACAACCCGTACGTCGAAGTAATCGAAGCGTTGAAAAAGTTCGATGCAAATTGGAAGGGCCACAGTGCGGTCCTGCTGATCTCGGATGGGTTGGACACGTCGGGCGGTTTTGATGCGACGGCCGCCGGCCACACACTCGACATCGATCGCACGATCAGCGAAGCGAATCGACGCAACGTATCGATCTTCTCGTTCTACGCTCCGTCGGTGGGCCTGACGAGCCGCAGCTACATCGCGGCGAGCTATGGCCAGAGTTCCTTGAATCGGGTATCCGACAAGACGGGCGGCAAAGCGTTCTTTCAAGGCACCACCGGATTCGTGACCTTCGATTCATACTTCACGCGATTGACGCGCGAATTGAATCGCGTCTACGCGACGGCATCTTAAAGTACGCAAATTGTAATTTTGCGAAAAAGCGCTGCGGGTCCTACCGCGGCGCTTTTTGTGTCAGAACCGGGAGCGGTAGCGACCGGATTAAGATGAGCCTTGAAATTTTACAAGGGGCTACATTGACCCGATGAGAGCCACTTGATCCGGTCGCTACCGCTCTCGGTTCTGACACGGCTCCCGCGCTGACAAAAAAGATACTGGCGTACGGCCAATCTCAGTGGTAAATTATGGCTGTCACAACCAGAACACTTGCCAGGACTGGTTGCAGTCATGACTGCCGACAACCCCGCATTCGCTTCATTGACCAACGCGGACATCCGGTCCGCTCTTTGCTCAACATTCTTTTGACAATGACGGACAAGAAAGGCTGCGAATACTGCCTAATCGTGGAAGGCGCCTACCTGACTGAAGGCGAGGCCGAACATGCCCTGCGCGATCCTTTCATCGAGGATTGGGTCGAGCAGCACGGCCACTTCAAGATTCACAACATGGACGACATCCAGGTGACGCCGGGCGTGACGCTCGGGTCGCTCGGCGTTTACATGATCGACGAGCGCGTATTCGAAATTTCCAGCGACGATCCCGAGCGTCCTTTGACCGAGCACAAAGCCAAAGGCATTGCCGAAGCGCTGCGCCGGCAGGACATGTTCGATGAAATCAATGTCGAGCCGCGCGAGGAAGCGTCAGTCACAGACTAAACTCAGATGAGCACGAATCAGATGGAGCGAACGTTTCTTGAAGGCCGGGTCACTGTTGTAGTCGGCGACATCACCAGGCAAGACGTCGAAGCAATCGTCAACGCGGCAAACTCTTCATTGCTTGGCGGTGGTGGTGTGGATGGCGCGATTCATCGCGCGGGTGGACCGGCGATTCTCGAAGAGTGCCGCGACATTCGGCGCACGCGTTTCCCGCAAGGCTTGCCCACCGGTGAAGCCGTCGTCACGAGTGGCGGAAACCTGCAGGCGCTTTATGTGATTCACACGGTCGGTCCCATCTATCATGAGGACAGCGGGCGCGAAGCCGAGCTATTGGCGAATTGTTATTACAACTCGCTGGCGCTGGCGGTCGGGAAGAACGTGACCTCGGTCGCGTTTCCGTCGATCGCTACGGGCGTCTACGGTTATCCACGAGATGAAGCAGCCGAAGTCTCTTCCAGCGTCATTGAAAAATTTCTCGCGAATGATTTGCAGTTGAAGGAAGTGAGGCTGGTGTTCTTTCAATCCGGGGATGCGGAAATATTTCTCACTAATCAGAAATTTAGTGGATAGTGTCAGAAGCCCGACCGTGAGGGAGGGCAACTTAGCCGGGCCAGGCCATTTGCTGGCAGTAACATCTTGCGCAAGTTGCCCTCCCTCACGGTCGGGCTTCTGACACAGCGCGTTTGACGGATCGCGCTGGTTTCTGCACAATCACAAATTCTTTTTGAGCTGCGTTAGCAGCTTTATTTTTACCGCAATTGAATTGATCGATGACCGCTGACATTCATTCAAATATCAAGACTGACACTGCTCTTACCGGCCGCGAGCTGCCGCCGACGCTGGCGCCGTTGCGCGAACTATCCTGGAATTATTGGTGGAGCTGGGCGCCCGACGGTTCGGAAGTGTTTCGTGATCTTGATCCGAATCTGTGGTCGCAGTGCGAACAGAACCCGCGCCTGATGCTGACGCAGATTTCCGATCGGCGTTTAGCCGAGATCGCCGCCGATCCGTCGTTCGGCGAACGGGTGCAACGACTGCATGGTCGGTTCGCCGCGTACATGAGTGACCGCAAACCCTGGCCGAAACTGCCACTGCCATCACGCATCACGCAGCAGAATCCCGTCGCATACTTTTGTGCCGAGTTCGGCGTGCACAACTCTCTGCCGCTTTACTCAGGTGGCCTGGGGATTCTGGCGGGCGACCATTTGAAATCAGCCAGCGATCTGAATCTGCCGTTGATCGCGATCGGCTTGTTCTATCGCTTTGGCTATTTCCGGCAACGGCTGCGGCGAGATGACTGGCAAGAAGAGGAGTATCGCGAGAACCACGTCGACGAACTCGCGCTGCGCAGCGTCGACGACGAGCAGGGCAAGCCGCTGTTGATTCAGGTCGTCATGCGTGGCCGCCCAGTCTCGGCCAGAGTTTGGCGCGCAGAAGTCGGGCGCGTGCAGCTCTATCTGCTCGATACGAACGTACCTGAAAACAACGAAGTCGATCGGTTGGTTACGGGGCACCTGTACGGCGGCGATCGCGAAACGCGGCTGGTCCAGGAGATGATGCTGGGCATTGGCGGTGTGCGACTCTTGCAGCAATTGAAGATCGAGCCTGCCGTCTTTCATCTCAACGAAGGTCATTCGGCTTTTCTCACGCTCGAACTCGCGCGCGAAATTATCGAAAGCGACGGCGTCACGTTCGCGGAAGCGATGAAACGCGTGCGTGAACGCTGTGTCTTTACCACGCACACGCCGGTGGCTGCGGGCCATGATGAGTTCGATTCCGGCCTGGTGGAAAAGGGCTTCGAAGCGTGGCCGAAGACCGCTCTGGGTTTATCAAGCGAAGAATTTTTGAGACTCGGGCGCGTCGACGGCGATTCGCGGGACTCATTCGGATTGACGCCTCTGGCGCTGCGCATGGCGCGCACGACAAACGGTGTGAGCCGCAAACACGGCGAAGTTTCGCGCGAGCTCTGGCACAAGATGTGGCCGGAAGTAACCGTGATTGAAGTGCCGATCACTTCGGTCACCAACGGCGTACATCCGGCGACGTGGGTGGCGCCGTTGCTGCGCCGCGTCTACGAAGAAAGTGTGGGCGAAGACTGGATCGAGAGATCACGCGATGCCGGCGCCTGGCGGTACGGCATCGAGAAAATTTCCGATCGCAATTTATGGGAGGCGCACTCGCTCTTGAAGCAGCGCCTGGTAGCCTTCGTCCGGGACGTTTCATTCGATGCGCGTTTGGCCCGCGGTGAAAGTGAAGAGCACATCGAAGCAGCGCGGACGATGTTCGATCCGGATATTCTTACCATTGGATTTGCCCGGCGCGTGGCCGGCTACAAGCGTTGGGACTTGATCCTGAGCAATCGCGAGTTGCTCTCGAGGTTAATCAACGACCCGGAACGGCCGGTGCAATTTGTATTTTCCGGCAAGGCCCACCCACAGGATCAAGGCGCCAAGCGTGTGCTCCAGGAATTGATCGATTGGCAGCGAGAGCCGACGGTGCGGCAGCGGGTTGCCTTTATCGAAGATTACGATCAGGAAATCGCGCGGCAGATGGTCCAGGGTGTCGACGTGTGGATGAACGTGCCGCGCCGGCCGCAGGAGGCGTCGGGTACCAGCGGGGAAAAGGTTGCCGTAAATGGCGGCCTGAATTTTTCGGTGCTCGACGGCTGGTGGCTGGAAGGTTATGACGGCGACAATGGTTTTGCGATCGGCGATCTGGCTGAGGTCAACGACGACGAGATGGATCGACAAGACGCCGAATCGATGTATCGCGTCCTGTCGGAAGAAGTCGTTGCGCGGTTTTACGATCGGGACGACGAGGGACTGCCGCGCCGTTGGATCGCGATGATGAAGCGGTCCATTGGGACGCTGGCGCCGCAATTCAGCAGCGATCGAATGGTGGCGGAATATGTCGAACGGATTTATTGAGTGTTCGAAGCCCCCGCCGTCAGGGAGGGCAACTAGCGACAGAATCAATCGAATAATTGCGTACGCCCTCGTAAGTTGCCCTCCCTGACGGTCGGGCTTCTGACACCCTCTCCCTTCGTTGTAAACTATCTCGCCCATGAAGTACTGCTCAATCTGCCACGAAAAATTCGACGACAGCGTAAGTTTTTGCCCGAAGGACGGCGAAGTCCTGGAAGAAGATTCCGGTTCGCTGGTCGGCAAGGCGCTCGACGGTCAGTATCAGATCGAATCGATGCTGGGTAAGGGCGGCATGGGCGCGGTCTATCGCGCGCGTCACATACTGCTTGGCGATCGCGTCGCCATTAAAGTGCTGCCGCCTGAAATGCGCGGTAACACTGAATGGCTGCGTCGATTTCAACGCGAAGGTCAGGCGGCGCGCCGGTTTCGGCATCCCAACGCGGTTACCGTTTACGATCTGCGCACCTCAGCCGACGGCACTATCTATCTCGTGATGGAGTACGTCGAGGGCAACACGCTCGACGTTGAATTGAAGAAGCGCGGCAAGTTTGCGCCGGCCGAAGCATTGACGGTGCTGACGCCGGTGATGAGTGTGCTTAACGCCGCGCATGCGATGGGCGTGGTCCATCGCGATCTGAAACCCGAGAACATTATGATCGGCAAGCCTTCGACGGGTGGCGAGCCGGTAGTGAAATTGCTCGACCTGGGAATTGCAAAGCTGCGCGAAGTCGCCGGCTCTGAGCCAACCGGCAGCACCAATCTCACGGTGGCCGGCCAGATGTTGGGCACGCCGTACTACATGTCGCCCGAACAATGGGGCGATCTGCCGGACGACGGCAACTCAGAGATCGACGGTCGCGCGGACATTTACAGTCTCGGCGTGGTGATTTACGAATTGATCGCCGGCAAGCGGCCCTTCAATGGCTTAACTCTGCCGGAGCTGCGCCGGCAACACACCAGTTTTACGCCACCAGCCTTACACGAAATCGACGCGGGCGTGCCGGCGGCATTCAGTAATGCGGTGGCGCGAGCGATTGCGAAAGATCGCAGCGCCAGGCAAGCGACTGCCGGCGAATTGGAAAACGAGTTAATAACGGCGTTGACTGCCGCAGGTATCGCGCTGTCCGATTCAGTCGCTGCCTTTGCTTCCGAGCCGACTCCCGGCGGGTCGCGCGGATCGGTCACCTCGCCGCAGCAGACCGCGGCGACACTGGTAACGGGCATCGGTGAAACGGAACCGGTGCGAGCGCCTGCGGAAACGATGCCGAGTCAAGCTGCGACGATGCCGACGGTTGTTTCGCAACCGAGCGGGCCGGCTGTGCAACCCCCGCCGCACAGCGCTGCTCCAATTGCGACGGCAGCGATGCCAATCGCAGCTGCGGCGGCGCCCGCCAAAGGGTCCGCGCTTATCTTCGCGGGAGTTGGCCTGGTTCTGCTGTTGCTGATCGCCGGCGTCGGCGGTTATTTCGTGATGCACTCGATGATGAGTCAGCCCGCCGCGAATGTCGCGAATTCGAATTCATCGCCGGCCACCGCGGGCGATGCCGATCTTGCCGGAGCTCACGAAATCGGCCGGTACTGGCTGCAAGTTAGTTCCGGCGATAGCTTGCATTCGATTCGGGCTGACGAATCGATCCAGATGTCTTCGGAACAGGGATACAGGTTTCATTTTTCGCCGAGCGAAAGCGGTTACCTCTACATCATCGGCACCGGAGAAGGAAGCGTCCCGACGACGTTTCTGACCGCCAAACCGGCGCCGGCCAATGGCGTCCGCAGCAATGAAGTAAAGAGCGGCGAGGACTTTGTCTTTCCCGGCGGCAAAGGCGACAAATGGATCAACTTTGATACGGCCGCCGGCACCGAGGAACTCACGGTCATTTTTTCTGGTAGCCCTTTGACGACGCCTGCGTTTCTTGAAGAAGACGCGTTACGCGAATTGAGCGAGAGCGAGCAGGCTGAATTGAATAAGACGATTGCCGGATTCAAATCGAACTCTGCCGGAATCGAAGTGATGAAGAATGCTCCCGCGCCATTCGTCTCAGTGAAAGTCCCGCAATCCGCCAGTGAAGGCGCCCCGGTAGTTTTCAAGATCAAGATTGCCCATAAGTAGGGTTCGCATTTCAGGTTCACCTTTCAAGTTAGTGACGGAGGTATTAGCTAAGATGAAATTGAGACTGGTTATTTTCGCGACGATTGTTTTGGCACTGTCGTGCGGCGTTTATATTGCGAGCGCACAGCAGTCCGACGATGAAGTGCGTGGCATGTTCATTGGTTCGCGGCCGAAGACGACCAATCCCAATCCGCCGCCGCGGCGACGTCACCAGCCGCCGCGCAATGCGAACACGTCGGTGGTGGCGAAAAATCAAAACGACTCGCGCAACACCAACACCAAAAACGCGAACACGAGTGTCGCCAACAGGAATTCGAACAATGCCCGGTCGCAGGCAATAGCGCTCGGCTACACGATGTTCATGCGCGATGTGAATGGTCGCCCTGTGCGGATCGATCCTAATCGTGAATTTCACAACGGCGATCGCATACGCATCTCGCTCGAACCGAACATCGATGGCTATCTCTACGTCTTTCATACCGAAGGCGACGGACCGCCGGAAATGATTTTCCCCGACGCTCGATTAGAAGCCGGCGAGAACTGGGTCGAAGCGCACGTCCCGATGGATGTGCCGTCCACTCTTGAGACCGACGAGCGGCTGAAATGGTTTCAGTTTTACGGCAATCCCGCGACCGAGCATGTGTTTGTGGTGCTGACGCGTGAGCCGCTGGCCGATGTCCCGATTGCTGAGACGCTGACGGCGCGCTGCACTGCGAACAAGAGTGAGTGTCAATGGCATCCAACAGCCGAAGTGTGGACACGGATTCAACAGGCAGCCAAAGCTGACGTGAAGATAGTCACCAGCAACACCAGCGGTCAGGCGCAGACTGAGAAAGAAGAAACCGCCGCCACCCGGGGCCTGGGTTTGGATCAGAGCGCGCCGCAACCTTCGGTGATTCGCATGAGCGCCTCGACGAGCGCGCCGGTGCTGGTGACGACGTTGGATCTGGTTCATAAGTAGTATTAGCGGAGCGCCTTTGTGGTGCGGACATTCCTGCCCGCAACCCGTGGACAAGACGCTCAAATTTTCGCGCTGGCGCTCATGCGGGCAGGGATGCCCGCGCTCCCCGTTGGAATTCGAGGTGTTTAATGAAAGCTAGTGAGTTGAATAAATATTTCGCGGTTACAGCAGTGCTGAGCTTCGTGATTGCCGTTGGCTCATTGTTAGCGCCGCATACCACCGCCAGCAACTTCAAGAATGTCGAGGTTCCGCAAACCGATCCATCGACCTCGCTTTCCCGCGGCCGGCAGCTGCTCAAGCAAGGGCATGCGGATCAGGCGCTGCCGTTACTCGAATCTGCGCTCGCCGGATTCACCTCGAGTAACAACGCACGCGGCATGGCCGCAGCGCAAGACGCGTTGGGCGATCTCTACATGATTCAGGGGCAATACAAGGTCGCGCTCGATCATTACAGATCCGCCTATCAATCATTCGTGGTCGCCAGCGGTAAAGATCAAACGAGTGCGAACGTGGCGAACAATGTCGCGAGCCGGGCCGGCTCGACTGCGAGTGCCGCGACCGAGACCGCCGCGACGGCGTCATTAGATAACGGATTCAACGCGAACCTGATGCTCGCCAAGATCGGCGACACGAATTATCGGATGGGCCAAATGTCCGAAGCGAGCACTGCTTATTTTCAGATGAACGTGAGGAAGCCCGAGAGCGCGGCGGCGAAGACTACGCGGCGGCTCGGCGGGCTCGGAGGAATCGGCGGAATCCTCACAACCGGAAAGCCGTCGATCGAAGCGCCGGTCACCAGTGGAATCGGCTTGCTCGAAACCACAAAGGAGATTGAAGAGTACCGCAAATCGATCGTCTACATGACCTTCGAACTCGGCATTGGACGCGTCGCGTTTGCGAATAAGGATCTCGAAGCGGCGCGCAAACATTTTCAGAACGCGCTCGACGCCGGCAGCGGCGCTCTGCCGGTGGTTGCCAGGATGGGACAGACGCGGCGCTTTAAAGCAGCGGCGCGCACGAGTCTGGGCGACGTGGCCTTGCGCGAAGGTCGTTACAAAGACGCCGTCAAGATGTTCAATGACGCGGCCGACGGCGCCAAAAAAGATGAGCGGCTGGATCTGATGTGGCCGGCGCAGCGTGGCCTGGGCCGCAGTCTCTGGTTGCAGGCCGCGCAGGATAAAGACGGAGCGAAGATGCGTGAGCAAGCGCTCAGCGCGTATCGCGACGCGCTCAAGACGATCGAGACGATTCGCGCCGGCAGCTTGCGCGCTGATGAATCGCGCACCACGTTCCTGGCGACGACGGCAGATGTCTACGATGAAGCAGCGAGCGCCTTTGCCGACATGGCTTTGCTGACCGCGGCCGGCAACGCGCCGCTGAACGGTAAAGCACTCGATTACGCGGCCGAGTCTTTTCGCATTGCGGAAGCAGGTCGTGCGCGTTCCTTGCTCGACATGCTCGGCGAGGTGAACGCGCAAATCACCGAGGGCGTCCCGGCCGATTTGCTCAAGAAGAAGCAGGACAACCTCGATCGGCAGCAGCAAATCGCGGAGCAACTGACCGGCATCGCGCTGTCGGGCGATCAAAAACAGAAACCATCAGATCTTGAAAACGAACTGGACAAGCTGCAGACGGAATTCGATCAAATCGAAAACCAGATTCGCACCGCGAGTCCCAGGTACGCCGCGCTGACCTCGACGCAGCCGCTGACGCTCGCCGACGTGCAGCAGAAAGTCCTCGATGACAACACGGTGCTGCTCGAGTATCAGTTGGGCGCCGACAATTCTTATCTGTTTGCGGCGACAAAATCGGGCGTTTCGATCTACAAGTTGCCGCGTCGCGCTGATATGGACAAACTCGCGACGGACTTTCGCGCGCAATTGATTCCACCGAAGCTGCAACGCCGCATCGTGGGCATCGACGTTGCCGCCGATCAGCAGAGAGGTCTGGGGATCGTGCAGGGTCCGTCGGAAGATCTGCCGCCGTTTGTCGCGGCCTCAAACGCGCTGTACAAGGCTGCGATTGAGCCGGCTGCAGCAATCGTCGGTGATAAGCGAATACTCGTGGTGGCGGATGGCGCGCTCAATTACATTCCGTTTGAAGCGCTTTTGAAGAATGGCGACGGCGCCGATTACGCATCGCTGAATTATCTGGTCAAGACGAACGAAGTCGTCTACTCACCTTCGGCTTCTGTGATTGCGGCGATTCGTCAGGGATCGTCGGCAGCGTCGGGAAAGTCGATGCTGCTGGTGGCCGATCCGGTATTCAGTGGCGACGATCCGCGTGCGAAGGGCGGCGCGGCGTCGTCATCAGCGGACGCGACGCGCGGACTCGGTCTAGGACTGGAGAGTGCGGTTAATGACGTCGCGGGAGATGCCGCGTCGTCTGCCTCCGGTGGTCTACGTCTCGCGCGGCTTTCCGGTACGCGGACCGAGGCCGACGCCATTTCTGCGATCGCCAAAACCGGTGGCGCGCACGCTGATCTTTGGACCGATCTAAATGCCAGCGAAGACAACGTCAAGACGCGAGATGTGTCTTCGTATCGTTACCTTCACGTGGCGACGCACGGCTTGTTGGACGCGGACCGGCCGCAATTCACCGGCGTAGTGTTATCGCTCGTAGGCAACAAGTCGAACGACGGCTTTCTGCGAACGGATGAAATATTCAATCTGAAACTCGGTGCGCCGATGGTCATGCTTTCCGCGTGCGAAACCGGCCTGGGGAAAGAGAAGCGTGGCGAAGGCGTGATCGGTCTGACGCGCGCCTTCATGTACGCCGGCGCGCCGACAGTCGGCGTAAGTCTCTGGTCCGTGGCTGATAAGTCAACCGCCGATCTGATGACTGATTTCTACAAGCGGCTGCTGGGCGCGGCCCCGCAATCGCCGGGCGCGGCGATGCGCGATGCGCAGCTCGCAATGATCAATGGAAAGAAATACAGCGCGCCGTTCTATTGGGCGCCGTTTGTGCTGGTTGGCGAGTGGAAATAGGAGCGCACGCATCCTGCGTGCGGGACACCGGCATCCATGCCGGTCAATTCAAACTACGCAGCCAGGATGGCTGCGAACCGCCGACAAGGATGTCGGCGCTCCATTATCTCGCGTAGCGCAGGGGCACGGTGACCATTAACGGCCCGCCGGTTTTCTTTGCTGCCACGCGATAGACTGTTTGCGGTGGTGGTCCACCTTGCGTGAGTTGCCGGCCATTGGGCGCGCTCGCGGCTTTCTCTTCGTTGGTCCAGGTGCGACCGGCGCCACCGACCAACTCCAGAATTTCCGTAAGGCCGCCCCACATCTTTTCCCATTCAGCGACCTGCGATTGCAGAATCTTCAAAGGCTGATCGCCAATCGTTACCGGCAGCGGCGAAGGCGCGAGAATAACTGTCAGCACCTCGGCGATCTGATCGCGTCGCGACCCGGCCGGCTGCGCGGTGAAATAGCTGTATTGATCTTCCTGCGCGGGAATGTCGATCAGCTTTCCGGGCATCACCCGATTGTCACCGCCACGTGTCTTGAGGGTGGGGAAGATCAGCATCGGCTCGCCGAACGCGCCGTCCATGTATTGCTCGCGATCGATGATGTAAAGAAAGCCCGATCGCGGTGATTCGACCGTGATCCGCACGCGGTCGCCGATGCTCAATGGCGTTGCCGCTTCGATCCTTTCCGGCGTGTACTGCGCCTGTTTCAGCCCGTCGAGCACCAGCACGCGCCCGCCCTGGTCTGCTTCGCGCGCCGGCCGCAAGCGCCAAATCGTCACGCCAATTTCTTCAGTCGCCGGTGGCCTCGCTCCGCGGCGCACGATGCGTGCGGCGCCGGTGCGACGATAAAGCGGCTTGGCCGGAGGGTTGGCGGTTTTGGCTGCTTCCGGACGCGAGGTGTTGAAGCGATCGAGAACGATTTGCCGCGAAGATTCTTGATCGTCCTGTGTGGTTTGTGAGAGGACAGAGCCACTACACATTAGCGCCAGGCACAGAATGAAGAGTTTAACGAGGCATCGATCGATTTTCATTTTCACTGAACCCTCTTCAGAGTGAACTTGTAAGCGCCGCTCTTCCAACTGCCTGTCATTCTGTCTCCGTCAATTGCGGCCTCAACGGGATAGTAATCAGGAAACTCCATGTGAATGGCGTTTCCATTTCGGTACCAGGTGCCTTTGTTGGTGAGGCTCTCGTGCATCTTCAGGTATTCGATGACCTGGCCGTTTGGCAGAAATTGGAATTCATAATGTTT
>DATANL010000778.1:0-5963 GCA_036266295.1 Pyrinomonadaceae bacterium
GACTTGCAGCCCGGCGATGACAGCTTGCGGTCGAGCAATAGTCAGTTACAGCGAAACAATCGGTTGCGGCAACCTGACAATTGCGGTCTGCATTCGGCCGGACAATTGGGGCATCACATCAAAGGAAAGATGGAAGACGCACCCGGACGCCGGCCCGCATCGAGGAGGACGCTCCGTAACCGCTACGGACCGGCGTCGGCGTTCCCAGTTCTTACATCTTCGCTTTCAGATCGGCAATTGCTTTCTCGAAGCGCGAAGTATCAGCGCCTTCGGCTTTGCCAACCACCACCGCGTGCTCAGCCACCGCAAAGGCCTCCGGTTTCTTGTTCATGTTCAAAAGCAGGTTGGCTTTGGTGCGCAGGTTCGCGAATGTCTCTTTGATTTTGATCGACTTGTCGACCCATGACATTGCTTCCGCGAGATTGTCGTCGTTGAAGTACGCGTTGGCGACAGCCAGGGTCACCGCCGGATCATTCGGGTTGGCAGCGACGGCAGCATCGATCTTCGAACGCACCAGCGAATCCTGGTTCGGCACTTCAATCGTAAACGGCAGCGACATCTTTTCCCATCGCACGATCACCTGGGCCGAATTCGCCGTCAGCGCCGGGATGTCGTACGACAATTGCTCCTGCGAATCTTTCAGCCAGATCGGCTTGGCTTTCACGCGCAAAGCGTCCTGCTTCGCGTCATAGCGAAAGCTGCCCCACTGATCGGCGGTCTTGTTAAAAGCAACGGTAAATTCATCTTTGCCGGGAATGATGTGAATGCTGTAAGCGCCGGCGGCAAGCTTCTGCCCATTGATGAGCACGTCGTCAGAGATCGTAATTTTCGTCGCTTCGTTCGCGCCGGCGCGCCACACGTGACCGTTCGGCGCGATCGGAAAATCTTTTCCCGTTCCGGGTGCGCCGTCGACGGTGCCTTCGCCTTCGGCTGTCGGCGCGACCGCGTTAGCCTTTATAAGCGCCGCAACTTTGTCCGGAGAGATGTCGCCCCAGATCATGCGGCCTTTGACTGCCGGACGATGATAAGTGATCGAGACATCGGTAATGCCGATAGTCTGAGACACGGTTGCTGCCGGACTGGCTTGCGGCAAACGGACCTTCGGGGGTTGTTGGGCCAATGCGAGCGATGCCGTGGCCAGCGTAACCAGCACAGAAAATGTTAAGAGAGAAGCGCGTTTAGAACTCATGTTTTTGGACTCCTTCGTGCAGAAATGTGAGCGCGAATTATAACGCGAGGGAAGATGAATAAGTTCTGCGGCCGAAGTGATTTCACAACTTTTTACAAAGGTGTCAGAAGCCCGACCGTGAGGGAGTGCAGCATTGCGCAACCCGAAGCTCGCAGGAACCGGATTCGAATCTTGCCCTCCCTTACGGTCGGGCTTCTGACTCGTTGCACTCGGAATGATTCCGCAGTAAAAGTTCCTTTCGACAAACTTGCCGAATTGGCGAGCATCACACAATCATTAGTCACGCTCTTCCCATTTCAGGCAAAAAGGATCTGTCCGGGATGCAAACCACCGACATTACCATTGGTCCTAATGTTGGCTTCCTCGCTATCTTGAATCTTTTGGGGGCAGCGCAGGGCGTGCTCCTGGCTTTAGCGCTGCTAACCACGAAGTCCGGCCGCCGGACTGCGAACCGCCTGCTGGCTGCCTTGACGCTGACCATATCGATCGCGGTCAGCGGGTCGGTACTGCTCACTTCGAATTATGTATTCGCGTTCCCGCACCTGAGCCGGCTGCATCAGCCGTTTGTATTTCTCGCGGCGCCTCTTTTGTATCTCTATCTTAGAGAACTGACGTCGCGTGAGCCGAGATTTAAAAAGCAGGACTTCCTCCACTTCATTCCGTTCGGGCTCTGCTTGATCTATCTGCTTCCTTATTTTCTGCAAAGCAGCAGCCGGAAGATCCAGGTGCTGGTCGCAGAGTACGTTCAGGAATCGTTCGGGCCCTGGTACTACATTCGATCGGCGCTGCTTATCAGTCAGGTGCTGGTGTATTTGGTCCTGATCGTCCTGCTGATCATCCAGTACCGAAAAACAAAGGCGCGAGACTCAGCGCGCGACAGGGCTGTGCTGTTTGAAGTCAGGTTTTTTGTAATTGCCGCGGCCGTCCTGTGGGTGGCCGTGGTGCTCCGGTATGCAATCCCAACCACTCCCAATCTGTTGGTGCCGCTGGGCGCGTCAATGCTTATCTACGCGATGGGATATTTGAAATTAAGACGGCCCGAAGCCGAGATCGCAGAACGGAACGAGCCGCCCGCCAGAAAGTATGAGAAGTCGACCCTGACGCCCGACAGAGCTGAAAGGTACCTCAACAGACTGCTTACCTTCATGAAAAACGAGCAGCCCTTCATTGATGGCGATCTCACGATTCAAAAGCTGGCGGAGAAACTATCGATCCCGCCAAATCATCTTTCGCAGACTATCAACGAGCGTCTGGGGCAAACCTTTTCAGATTTCATCAATTCCTATCGGGTCGAAGAAGCGAAAAGGAAACTGCTCGACCCCGCCTTCAGCCATTTGTCCGTGCTCGGCATCGCCGAGGAGGTTGGCTTCAACTCAAAATCTTCCTTCAACTCGGTCTTTAAGAAGCATACCAACATGACTCCATCCGAATTCAGGAGCGCCGGCAACGGCGACAGTTGAGTCGGACACAGACCCGCCACCTGACTCGGCTGAACCGCCACCTGACCCGGCTGAAACGTCACCTGACCCGGCTGAAACGTCACCTGACTCGGTTGATTCGCCACCTGACCCGGCTGAAACGTCACCTGACTCGGTTGATTCGCCACCTGACTCGGCTGAACCGTCACCTGACTCGGTTGAAACGTCACCTGACTCGGTTGAAACGTCACCTGACTCGGTTGAAACGTCACCTGACTCGGCTGAAACGTCACCTGACTCGGTTGAAACGTCACCTGACTCGGCTGAAACGTCACCTGACTCGGTTGATTCGCCACCTGACTCGGCTGAAACACTACCTGACTTAATCAGAACTGCCACCTTATTCCCCGGAACCGTCCAGATTTAGGAATCTGGCCGTCCATTTCCGCATAACCGGACGATTTCTCGGCCGAAATCTCGTCTTATCCAGCGAGTTGCACGCTCGTCTTGTTCACGATTTCTCCCCGGCCCGAAACGAGCCGCTAGTAACTCAATTAAATTCACAAACGGGAGAAACCATAAATGCTAAGACTGATGATCGTGACTTTCATGATGGCTGCCAGTGCTGCTGTCCTGGAAGCTCAAACCTCCAGGGACCAACCGAAGAATGAATTCTTTGCGGGATACTCCTTTCACAGCGCGGACATAAACACGCTGACTATCGATCCTCATCGCACTCCTCAGAACGGCGTCAATCTCGAGTACACCAGAAATATCACCAGGCACATCGCCTTTACGGGCGACGCCTCAGCCCACTTTCACAGAGAAACCCACAGCACCGGTGTGGGCACGTTCAGCAGCCAGCGAGATCAGTATTTCATGCTCGGCGGCCTGCAGTTGAGAGCAGGTAACGAGAAGCGTGTGCAGCCGTTTGCCCAGGCGCTGTTCGGGGTCTCGCTCTTCAGGGGCTTCACTGCAGACATTCGCCCATCGGGCAATGTGTACACATACGACGACGCGACTTCGTTCGCCATGGCGTTGGGCGGAGGCCTGGACGTGCGGGTCAATAAGAGAATCGCGGTGCGAGTGATCCAGGCTGACTACACGCCGACTTTTTTCGGTTCCGGGCGGCAAGACAATTTCCGAATATCAGCCGGCATCGTCTTCAGGCGGTGACAACTGTGTCAGAACCGCGAGCGGTAGCGACCGGATCAAGAAGTCCCGCCGTATTTCCAAAGGTTTCTCCTGATCCGGTCGCTACCGCTCGCGGTTCTGACACCATGCCTTAACAACAGGCCATTACAAAGTCTCTCCCGGAAATTTCCATCACCGAAAGTGAAGAACATGAAAAGCACCATTGTTATCCTGCTTCTATCGCTGGTGACGCTCTCGGCTCAGGTCACCACATCACAAACACGTCCGCGCCGGCTTGGTGAGGCGATGGCCGAGCCTTCGCCTTCCCCTCAACCGGTTGAGATGGACGTCGTGCGCGTTGAGACAAACCTGGTGACGGTGCCAGTCAGTGTCGTCGATCGCGATGGCCGCTACCTTTCCGATTTGCGGAAGGAAGATTTTCAGCTCGCCGAAGACGGCATCGATCAGGAGATTGCCTACTTTGCCGCTATCGAAAAACCTTTCACGGTGGTGCTGATGATCGACACCAGCGCCTCTACCTGGTCAAAGCTCGACCAGATAAAAGACGCCGCGGCAGTTTTTGTCGCACAGCTCAGGCCTGACGATCAGGTGATGGTCATTTCATTTGGGATGGGCGTAAAGGTCCAATGCGAACCAACCATCGATCGGAATAAAATCCGGAAAGCCATCGCGGCCACCGGCAGGGGCCTCAGCACGCATCTCTACGACGCGATGGAAAACGTGATGCAGAAACATCTCAGACGCATCTCGGGACGCAAGGCCATCGTGCTCTTTACGGACGGAGTCGACGCCACCAGCAACCATGAGACTTACGAGAGCACGGTCAAGACCGCGGAAGAACTCGACGCGCTGATTTATCCAATTCTCTACGACACTTACGATCCGTCCATCGACACCGGTGGTTCGACGGCGCCGCCATCCAATTCTCGTGTGCTTTCCATTCTGAAAAAAATACCTCTACCTCTGCCGATACCGACGATTGGCAATGGCGGAGGCAGTTCGAGTGACGGTGGCGCGGGTTCAAGTCGCGCTGACTATGATCGCGGCCAGCGTTACCTGCATGAACTCGCAGAGTTGACGGGCGGGAGGGTTTACGAAGCGAGCAAAGACTTGAGATATCTGCGAGACGCGTTCAGTAAAATCGCTGATGAGTTGGGCCGCCAGTACAGCATCGGCTATTACCCGAAGAGAAAAGGCGAGCCGGGAGAACGGCGGCAAATAAAAGTGCGCGTCAGCCGGCCCGATGTGGCCGTCAGGTCCCGCGACAAGTACATCTACAAAGGGCCGGTGGAAGCGGGCTCGAAAACGGCGATCACCGAAGAGAACAAGCAGACGCCGGCGCCGCCAGTACTACAAAAGAAACCTCTTGTCGGTGAGGTGAAAACTCCGCAGTGACGGAGTTAAGAAAGAGGCGGGCCGTAACCCGCCTCTAAAACTGCGTAGCGAAAAACCAACTACCAGATCGCGCAACGATCTTTTTCGGGACGCACCATCGGATCGCCGTCTTTGCACTGGAACGCCGCCGCGAATTGCGGCAGGTTTGAGAGCGGACCGTTGACGCGGAACTTGCTCAACGGATGCGGATCCTGCAACGCAATCAAACGTGACAGTTCCGGCCGCATGTTCGTCGCCCAGCCGCGCGCATAACCCAGAAAGAAACGCTGCTCGGGCGTGAACCCGTCAATGTTCGCCGGACGCGGCTTGCCTTTCATCGATTGCTGGAAAGCAGCATAGGCGATCACCAATCCGCCAAGATCGGCAATCGACTCGCCCTGGACCAGCTTGCCGTTCATGTTCAGGCCTTTTTCAACTTCAAAGCCGTTGAATTGATTCACGATGCATTCGGCCTTGGCCTGGAACGCTTTCAGATCGGTTTCACTCCACCAGTTGGCCAGATTGCCGGTCGGGTCGAACTTCGCGCCCTGATCGTCAAAGCCGTGAGTCATCTCGTGGCCAATCACCGATCCCATGCTGCCGTAGTTCAAAGCATCGTCGGCGCCCGGATCGAAGAACGGCGGCTGAAGAATCCCGGCCGGGAAAACGATTTCGTTGTTCTGCGGGCTGTAATAAGCATTGACCGTGGGCGGGCTCATCAGCCACTCCGCGCGATCGACGGGCTTGCCGATCTTGGCCCAGTCGCGCCGTTCATTGAATTCAGCTACGCGAAAACGGTTTGCTTGATACGAGCTGCGATCGACCGT
>DATANL010000779.1:0-1637 GCA_036266295.1 Pyrinomonadaceae bacterium
GAGCGTCGTCTCCAGCCGTTGTGCGGTGTCAGCATCCAGCACCTTTGCAAAGTCGTTGACGTACCCGGTCGGCGCCGGCAGCGGTGACTGCGTACTCTGCGCAGAGGCCGCCCCGGTCAGCACGACCAGCAACAAAACGACGAAGAGCAAGCTACGGCAATTCATAGAATTGAATGTTCATGATTCTAATCGATGGCCACGTTATCCGACAGCGACAGCTCCAGAACGGGGGCACTAGCCCGACCGTTAGGGAGGGCTCACTTCGGAGCGATTCAATCCTGAGCCCTCCCTGACGGTCGGGCTAGTGCCCCGGCAACCAACTAAGAGACACTACATTCGCTGGCCCGCTGTGCCCATCCGATGTTAATAATGAAATTGAACATGGCTCATTCGAAGAGGTCACGCTCGGAAAGTTCTGAGGAACTCGCAGAAGCTGATCGTGAGACAAATCCGATCAAGCGGTTCTTTCTCGTGCTCGGCCCCGGCCTGATTACCGGGGCCTCGGACGACGATCCCTCGGGCATCGGCACCTACACGACCGCAGGTGCGGCGTTCGGCTTCGCCACTTTATGGACCGCAGTCCTGACGCTGCCAATGATGGCGGCGATACAGTTCATCTGCGCCAAAATTGGACTCGTGAGCGGCAGAGGTTTGGCCGGCGTGCTGCGGAAACATTATCCGGGTTGGCTTGTCCTGAGTTCAATATCGCTGCTCGTAGTCGCAAATACGATTAATGCCGGCACCGATCTCGGCGCGATCGCGGCGGCAATCAATCTACTCGTTCCTCGCGTTCCCGCGGTTGTGCTGGTCCTTCCAATTGCCATCGCGATCGTGGCGGTACAGATACTGGGGTCCTACCGCCTCATCGTTCGCATTTTCAAATGGTTGACCCTCACGTTGTTTGCTTACATCGTCGCGGCTTTTCTGGCGCGGCCCAATTGGGCGGAAGTTTTGAAAGCGACCTTCGTCCCGACAATTCGATTGGACCATCAGTACCTGATGACTTTGGTGGCGATCTTCGGCACGACCATCACGCCATATCTTTTCTTCTGGCAGGCGAGCCAGGAAGTCGAAGAAGAACTCAGCCTGGGTCGCACCACTTTGGCGGAACGTGAAGGAGCGACCGACCGCGAGCTGAAGTCGGCGGAGATCGATGTCGATTCCGGAATGATCTTCGCCACCGTCGTGTTCTATTTCGTGATACTGGCATCGGCCGCGACATTACACGTGACCGGAAAGACGCAGATTCAGACGGCAACCGAAGCCGCTGAAGCGCTGCGCCCTTTGTCGCACGGGCTGGCGACGACACTCTTTGCGCTGGGCTTGATTGGATCAGGATTGCTGGCGGTGCCGATACTCACGGGTGCGAGCGCCTACGCGATCTGCGAAGCGTTCAAATGGAGATCGGGACTGAATGAAAAATTCCACGGCGCGCGCAGATTCTATTTGGTGATTGCCGTGTCGACTTTGATCGGCGTCCTGATCAATTTTCTGAAAATCCCGCCGGTGACTGCGCTTTTCTGGACGGCCGTCATCAACGGCGTGCTCGCCCCGCCTTTGATTGTCGTGATCATGCTGGTCTCGAACAGCAAAAAGGTGATGGGTAACCGCACCAACGGCAAGCTGACGAATTTTCT
>DATANL010000780.1:0-11791 GCA_036266295.1 Pyrinomonadaceae bacterium
ATCTCCAAATGCGGCGGTTTGCTGCGGCAATTGTACCGGTACCTTCAATCGCCGTTGGTCGATGCGTCGCATTTCACTCAACCAGGCCGGCTCGATTCGGTGGCGGTCTAGAGTACTAATCACGCGTTCGGGGTGACCCAGATCGGCCCAACCTGACGCGGCGTCCTCCATCACCAGTAAACTGCGCGGCTGATAGCTCAAGACATCCCTGGAAAAATCTATCGAACCGATCTCTTCGTATACGCTTTCCAAGTCGCGGTGCGCCACGGCGTGCGCGATGCGTGTCATCGTTGGCATTACCGTAGACGCCAAAAGGTTCAGAAATGCGCCGGCCCGCCCGATTGCGACAAACGTATTCCATAATCCTCCGTTCCGCATCAAATCGCGAGCTTCGAGCAGCGGAGGCTTCTCGCAGAATCGAATCACCCCGAAGACCTTAGCGCAGCACGGGGTCGCAATTGCAGGTCCGGGTTGGATCCAACCATATTCGATCTCCGGCCATTGTGCCTTCGCCCCGATTAGAATTATCGAATCGGGTTGCGCCTTGCCGATGCTGATCGCTGATTTGATGGTAGATGCGAAAGCAGTCTCGTCGGCATAATAGTGGTCCGCCGGAAAGAGACCGACGATGGCATCGGGTTTCTGCTGCAGTAGTTGAAGGAGCGATGCGATGATGGCAACCGCGGTTCCACGATTAGCCGGTTGCTCCAGCACCTGAGAACGATCAATATCGGCAAGCTCGCTTTGGTAAAACTGATCGTGGTCCTTCGTCACCACGAACAACTGACGATCATCGTTGAAGACGGGCCGGAGACGTTCGCGCGTGTGACCAAGCAAAGTTCGGTTCCCGAAAATCTTGCTGAACTGTTTTGGTCTTGGATCGCCGTCAATCTGGCGCGTAAGGTCTTGCAGACGAGTTCCATCGCCGCCTGCCAGGACGATGGCCCAGGGCTGCTCCGTCGCGAATTGTTCCATTAGGCCCACCTTCTTTGTTTGGTCAACCACATTTGCATCAACGCTTCTTTGAGAATGACGCCGGCGCCGTCATCGAACCGCTTCAAATGGTCGGCAACCAGCCACGCGCGGTGAAACCCTTGCGCGCGTGTAATGCGTCGGTTACCTTGCGGCTTCCTTGTTACCGGCGCGGGTGGATATACCTTCATAACGTTCCTCGACCTCATCGTTAGCATCCATTAATTCACTACTGCGAATCGTTTCGTTTGTCTTTCGCGGCGATCGCCGATTGAGCAAAGGATCGCGTCGGCTGCGTTTCGCAGCGAGCGCCTTCGCGTCTCCCACTCAGCGACCCAGCTTTTGACCGTGTTCACTGTTTCGCGCTCGCGTTCACGATCGGATTTGACGACGTGATCAGCAGAGAGTTCGCTTTGATCACTTTGTGCTCCACGTTTTATGATCCTGATTCCTGCTTGCATCTCTTTAACTCCTATTGCTGCTCCTGGCCTCGTAACGCTGGTTTGATTAGCAATAGCCTGGCCACGCGCAGCTGGCCCTCAGACAATCGTCATTGACCCGATTAGCTAACAAACTAACGTCTTCAGGGATTGGTAACGGGGAGAAGGAGAAGTGGGAGGTTCGTGGTTTTCTGAAAGCTTCGTGAAATCACGATGCCCATTCTCGGCAGGCTTACGGGCGCTTTGCTGCAAAAGTCTTTTAATAGTGTTCCTCTAGGACCGGGACGGATCGCCGCCGCAGAGCGGCGAGATGTTAATAGTTACGGGATCCGCTAATCACATCAGCATCGAGCGAAATGCATAGCATTTCGCTCAATGCTGAAGAAGAGAGGGAAGCTCGCGCCGTGTCTATAAACATTAAGTGCCTATGGCACGTTTCTACCCATCGCGCGCGCAGAGACTTTTGCAGCAAAGCAGGCTTACGGTTCAATCGTGGTTGTCAGCTTCACAATTTTTCCTTCGCGCAGAACTTTCAACACCAACTGGTCTCCGGCCTTGAGGCTGGCGATCGTATTCACGGTGTGGTCGTAGCTATCGCCCGCCGCGAGTGCGAACGAGTCCGTCATCGTTGGCGCGGTCACATCGATGTCGTTGACGCTTAGGATTATGTCGCCGCCCAGTAAAAGGTCTGTGCCCTGGATGGTTACACG
Source organism: Pyrinomonadaceae bacterium (assembly GCA_036266295.1). Lineage (GTDB taxonomy): Bacteria > Acidobacteriota > Blastocatellia > Pyrinomonadales > Pyrinomonadaceae > UBA11740. Next base: position 2,123 of record DATANL010000780.1, read on the forward strand.
CAGCGTCCCGCCATTGATGCGAAGCCGCGACCCAACCGACCCTTCACCGATCCGCTGGACCAGGAAACCCGCCGGCTGAGGAAGGTTCAGCGCTTTGGCCAATTCGCCAGTTACGAGGACGCCATCGATACCGGACCAAAAGGGTTTGCGGTCCAGCAGGAATCGTTTGGCTGTATTCGAAGCAGTAGCGAAGGCCAGGCCTTCTGAACCGCCTGACTGACTCATGATCGTGCTGACAATTCCAACTACCTGGCCGTTCATATCGAACATGGGACTACCTGAGTTGCCGCCGTTCACCGCGGCATCCGTCTGTAGTAATTCGATATATTTCTGAGTCTCACCCTCCTTATCGATTTGCCGTCGGCCGCTCAAATGTCCGGCAGTTAGCGTCTGGCTAATCCCGTACGGCGCGCCGATCACAAATATCTGGTCGCCAACTTCGATCTTATCTGAATCTCCGAGCGTCGCCGGAGTGATGCCTTTGGGTGATTGTTGCAGTTGTAGGAGCGCTACATCGGATCGCACGTCAGAGGCGATGACGCGCGCGATGCTGTCCTGTCCGTCAGAAAATTCTACCAGCGCGACATCGGCGGTTTGCACGACGTGAGCTGCCGTCAGAACTTTGCCATCATTTGAAATGAGCACACCCGATCCCATTCCATCGATGATCGAAACTACCTGCCCGCTTACCGGCGCGAGGTCGACGCGTTTCGTCCGGACGGTCACAACTGATTGATTGACCTTGCGGAACGCGTCGCGAAGTTGCTGACCACTTGCCGTCATCGGAATCACCGCGAGCGCCACCAAAGTGATTAAGAACCCAGAACGATTTTTGATTTCCATGGTCTATTGCCCTCCTAAATGTCAGCACGCACAATCCGCACTGTGGATAGACGCCAGCGCAACATCCGTTCCAGCCTTGCCAAAGCAGCAGAAGTCATTTAGGAATTTGGGACTCCAAGAACAAAGGCAGCTAAACCTCGTGCGTTTGTTGTCCGTACTCAGCCCCTGCGTTCGGCGTCTGTGCCCGTTTCTTTGTGGTCTGGGTTTTAAAGAATTCGTAGTTCCCCGGTGAATTTCGTGAAATTATGATTCGTCCGCGGGTTGATTGCAGCTTGGGAGTTTACTTTTAGCGCGAAAGGTTGGGCGCGGCATTGCCGGATTCCTGTTGAATCCAACGCTTGACCCACGAGGGAATATTTTCGAGCTTGATCTTCCGCGATTGAGCGATGCGGAGAAATTCCATCGCAGGGCGATCTACAAAAGTCACATTCAATAAATCAACTGTACATTTCTTCGATTTGTCATCGTCCTGGACCAACGCTTTCTCAACCTCAGGAATATACACACTTGTGAAATGGCCGCTAAGGCTCACTCTGACAATCTCGCGATTCGGGGCCTGCTGTGTAATCTTCAACATCTGCTTACAACTCCTCGGGCGCAATCAACGGGAGTGCTGGGCACGTCGCGTGCCACCGCAGTTTGTGCTTGATACATCGAGTGCCTTCGCGAATGAGACAAAAACGAACACACCCCGGCCAGGTAATCTCTAAACGCCTTCTCGATGATCGCGTTGAGGTTACGACGAAGCTCAATCAGGAACGCTTGTTTGCCGGCGCTCCTGCGATTTTGGGTGCGACGCGATCAGATCAAGAGCGCCTTTGACGAACTCCTCCGGCTAATGAACGCGCGTGATAAATGATCAGGAACGCGACGGCGCCGATAATCGCCACAAACGCACCATAAAGATTCAGAACCGGGACACCGGCGTCTCGGAACAAATTGGAGAGGAATCCACCGACAATTGCCCCGACAATGCCCAAGAGGATGTCGCGGTCCCGCCCGTGACCCGTCCGGTTTATAAGTTTGCTGCCGATGTATCCGGCGACCGCACCCAAAACTATCCAGGCGACGAACGCGAGGGCGGAATTTTGTCGTCGATCGGAAAGGAAGAGACCGGCCGTGGTTATGTCGATCATTGACATGGGGTTGTACTCCTTGCAACGGGTCATCTCGAGACAACTCGAAGCCCTTAGCAAAGTTGTCGGCAGGTTCGACTTGATCTGTCGGAAGAATGACTACCAGCAACGTACAACTCGAACCGCTTGGAGTCTGTGCGGCAACACACAGAGTCGAGAGAGGCGCGAACGAGAGGCCAGCATACCGGCACGAAATCCTGGATGAATGCAACTCATGCCTACGATGGATGTCGTTTATGTGTGTTAACGCACAGACGAAGGATTTCAACTAATCTAGTTTACGACTGTTACGAGAACCCCCCCTGAAGTAAGGAGTCACAAATGCCGACGGGCGCCCGACCCCGTGTTCTCTGCGTTGATGACCACGAGGAGTCTCGTGTGATGTTGGTCACTCTCTTAAGGCTCGCCTTTATTGAAGCCAAAGCGGTAGGGACTGCCGCCCAGGCGTTATCCCTGATTCAAGCAGAACATTTCGACCTTTATATGCTCGACGGCAGGTTGCCCGAGATGGATGGCTTTGAATTGTGTCGGCGTTTACGCGCCGCTGACTCACAAATTCCGATTCTCTTCTTTTCCGGGGCGGCTTATGAAGCCGATAAGAGGAAAGGGATCGAGGCGGGCGCCAACGATTACGTGATCAAGCCCAACATTTCCGAGTTGCTGAAAAGTATTAAGCAATTTACGTCACCTGATGTAGAGCTACCAGTCGGTCGTGGAATCCGCCTCGGCGCCGAAGTGTTGGCGGTATCCGGAGCGAGCAATGCGTGCACGCTGAGACAAATCAAGATTCCACAACTGAGATTACTGAGTTCACCCAGTGATTGATTCATACTAACCAGGATCATTTAGAGGAAAAGATCATGTCAGCGTTCATCATCGAAAAAGACGGCGAGATTAAAGAGAAGTTCAGCTATGAGACTCTCTTTAATGAATCGACTCGGCAATCCCTCATCGCATACAGCCACGCGAACCACGGACCTGAGGCCGTGTTTCGTCAAATGACCGACGAAGAAGAAGCTGACTTCACAGCAAACGCTCGGGATTCCAGTCAATGAGGTGGGCGCTACTTTTATCTCACGCCGCATTTATAGAGCTCGGGCCCCAGGACTGTGAGGCAGGTCAATGGCGAAAATGAAGGCTACTGTTTTTCACGGAAAGAACGACATCCGCGTTGAAGAAGTCGAGCGGCCGCGCGCCGGCGCCGGCGAAGCCGTAATCCGCGTGACGTTAACCACGATCTGTGGAACTGATCTGCACATTCTGCGCGGTGAATATCCGGTCAAGCCGGGATTGATCATCGGCCACGAACCCGTGGGCGTGATCGAAGAACTGGGTAATGGAGTAACCGGCTATGCCGTCGGTGATCGCGTGCTGGTCGGAGCCATCACCCCGTGCGGCCAGTGTCGGGCTTGCTTGTCGGGTCAACTCTCACAGTGCGGGCATGGCGAAGGCTACGAAGCAATCGGCGGCTGGCGCTTTGGCAACACAATCAATGGAGCGCAGGCGGAATATCTTTGTGTGCCCAGCGCTCAGGCGAATCTCGCCAAAATTCCTGACGAGTTATCCGACGAACAGGTCGTGCTGCTTGCGGATATCGCCTCGACCGGCTTCGGGGGTGCTGAATCAGGCCAGATACGCATCGGTGATTCAGTCGTAGTTTTTGCGCAGGGACCAATTGGTCTCTGCGCGACTGCGGGCGCGAAGTTGATGGGGGCGACCATGGTCATCGGCGTCGATGGCGATGACGCGCGGCTGGCGATGGCCAGGCGAATGGGTGCTGACGTTGCTCTCGATTATCGAGCCCTGGATGTAATCGCCGAAGTGAAGCGTCTGACAGGTGGAGGAGCAGATGTCGCGATTGAAGCTCTCGGCACTCAACAGACGTTCGAGAGTGCTTTGCGTTGCCTGCGTCCGGGGGGAACGCTCTCGAGTCTCGGTGTTTATTCCGGCAAGCTGGAAATTCCCTACGAAGCTTTTGGGGCCGGTCTGGCGGACAACCGCATCGTTACCACGCTTTGCCCCGGCAGCAAAGAACGGATGCGCCGGCTGATGGAAGTGGTGAAGAGTGGACGCGTCGATTTCACCCCGCTGCTGACCCACACCTTCTCATTGGAAAAGATCACGGAGGCTTACGAGTTATTCGGATCGCGGGGCGATGGCGTGTTGAAGGTATTGATCAAGCCTTAGAGAGATGACTCGGCCCTTCCTGACGTTCTTTGCACTGCTGAAAATCTTCAGTGCTTCCGAGCAACTCTTCCACGCCGGCTGGTTCGTTGAGTCACTCGCGACGCAGACGCCGGTCATCTTCATCATCCGAACCGCCGGTAATCCGTTTCGCAGTCGTCCCCAGTCTGGCTTTAACCGCCACTACCATCGCACTAGTCCTGACCGGCATCGTGATCCCGTTTACTTCATTCGGAAAGATTCTTGGGTTCGCGCGCGGGATTCTTTCACCGCGCGTGCGAGCTTTAGAAGTCCATTTCAAATTTAGCTCGCACGGACGGGCCCAGGCTGTTGAAGAATTTGCCGAGCTGCAGGCTGCCGGTGTTGTTCTGAAAATCGCGCGGATTGAAATGGTTTGTGACATTGAAAATCGCGGCCCCGGCGCGCACTCGCTTGTCGAGAAAAGGGACTTTGAAGCCTTTCAGTATTTGCACATCGACCGACATAAAGGTGGGAAAGCGTCCGGCCTGATTGCGCTTGCCGACGAAATCCAGACGATCATTGACGTATGAAAATGGAAAACCGGATCGAATCTCCACCGCCGGCGTAACGGTCAAGCCATATGGCGCCTTCAGTTCTCCGTATGCGAGAAACCGATGCGGCGCGTCGAAGGGCAGCGGACCGTATTCGTTCTCCCGCACGACCAACGCCGGAAAATCACCGAGGAAATTATCGGCCGTGTTCAGATCTCCACGAGCGCGTGACCAGACATACGAAAGGTTCCAATTGTGAAAGCGACCGCTGTTGTAGGCGACCAACGCTTGCAGCTCGCGATACTGCGACCGTCCCCGACTCTCGAGGACGATCATACCGCCGCCGGATTGTGTCAGCCGCGGCACAATGATCGGTTCACGTGCGGTTGAACGTTGGAGATAGCCAATACGAGTTGTCAGGTTTTTAGTTAGCCCCCGATCAACCTGCACACTCCAACGCGTGCTGCGAGCGTCGAGCAGCGGGTCTCTAATAGCATTGTCAAAAACCCGGGGCCCATCCGTGATCGTCAGACCATCAGTCGCAAAGTTGGTGACCACACGTCGCGGAAAATGGGTCGGAGGAACGGTTCCCAGGACCGGCGTATTCAGAGATCGGTCCTCGTCGTCCAGGCTCGCAACCTCGAAATATTTTGACGACATAGGACTGCGGTCGTAGAAGATCCCAATTCCGGCTCTGACAACAGTGCGATCGTCTTTGAACGGCAGATACATGACCGCGAGCCGCGGCGACAGGTTGCCGCGTTGAGCGATAGTGTCGCGGTCCAGGCGCAATCCCGCGTCGATTGTCAGACTCTTTTTAATCACCCAGCGATCCTGGATAAAGGCTCCGAATTCCCCGAGCGAACGGTCGTCCATAGAGGTTGCGCCGAGGAAGTCGATGCGCTGGCTGAGCGTCTCGTCACGACGTCGGATAAGTATCGGCCTGAAATCAAAACTTCCCGAGAGCCTCGTGTAGTCGAGTTCTGCGCCAAGCTTCAGCGAATGTTCCCCACCGAGTTTTAGTCGCTGCATGAAATAGTTCTCTTGCAATTGAAAGCGTCGCGCTGAACGGTGACTGCTCGCGAAGTAGTTGCCGGTGTTTCCATCAGGAAGAATCGTCAGCGGCTGTGGTCCCTGAGCAGACAAATCAAACTGAAATGTCTTGTAGCTGAACAGGGATGAAAGGAACGAGTCATCGTGGAGGATTGCCTGTTCCGATACCGAGACGAGTACGCCGCGCTGTTTTGTGTTGGGCGTAGTCGCTTGCGGATTGAACGTATTCAGCCCGGCGAAATGCAACTCTTGCGGAAAGGCGGCCGCGACAAACTTAAAGACGTTCCGCTTGTTCACGGTGAGATCCAATTGAGTAAACGAATTGAAAGCCGTCGAGCTGGTATCGTTTTGTGAGTCCGGGAGACTGGGAACATAAGCCCGGGTGAATCGATATTCGAACGACTGGAGAAAACTCAGACGCTTACCCAGCAATGGTCCGCTCAAAGTCAGACGCGGCCGGAACGAATCGAGCTTTCCGCCAATGACGTTATGAAACGTGGGAAAGACACGATTGAATGTGACCTTGAATTTATCACCACCGGTTTTGGTCTCCAGGCTGGTTGCGCCTCCAGTCGCCCGGCCGATCTCGGCTGAGTAAGGGTTCTCTTCGACATGCACGCTCGCGGCCGCTTCGATCGGTATGTCGAAGGCAAGATTGCCGCTGACCGGATCGGTGACATCCGCGCCGTTGACCGAGTAAGCGCTCTGGCCTGACCGGGTTCCTTTGATGTGATCGGCTCCGTCCATTCCACGCACCACGCCCGGTGTCAGCGGCAGCGCACTCTGGTAATTCTCTGAGCGCAGGGGAAGAGCTCCCAATTTCTGTGCGCGGATGGTGTTTGAGGTGGTGGTTTCAGCAGTGCTGAGCAGGCCTTCTTCTTCGCGCACCGTGACCGACGCATTGACGCTCGCAGTCAGGATAATTTCAACGCTGAGCGCCGCTCCAGTCGTCAGGCGAATGTCGCGCGTTACTTTCGGCAAGTCATTCGCTTCCGCGGTGAGAATGTAGTTGGCGGAAGGCAAATCCAGGAATGCGAAAATACCGTTTTCATCTGTAACAGCTTTGAATGGCGTGCCGGGCAAGTCGCGGTTGATGAGTGTCAGGTGCGCGCCAGGCAGTAGTTCTGAACGGGCAGAAGGATCACCGGCGGTAGCGCTAACCGTGCCTTTGATGCTGCCCGCTACGCCCTGGCCATGCGTGGTGCGAGACAGGATCTGGAAAACCAGAGCGAGCGTGAAGAGCGAGATAAGAATCAGGCTGGGTTTTTTCTTACGCATAAAAGCCACCAGCTCGCGTGCTCTAGAATTTCGCGGTTCGCATAGACCGGAAAAACCGGTCGTCGTGAATAGTTCAGACAGCTTCAACTGCCTCTACCGGAACGGTCGCTGCCTTTTTCTCAGGACGTTGCCACATCAGACTGAGCGCGAAATAAACGAACGAGATTGCGCCCAGGGCGAAAATTGTGTCGCCGATCATTCGTAACCAGCGCAGAGTCTGCATCAAATGCGTCTGCATGAATTCAGAGCTTCGTGCCGACCAGTATCCAACTGAAACCGATTGATACGTTTGCATTAAACCTACCGGCAGCAGACTCAAGAGAATCTCCAGCATCAGCCCGATGTTAATCGCCCAAAAGGCAAACCTAATCGGCCGCTCATTCCATTTAAGTTCCGGCTTCATCGCCCGCAGACAAAACAGCATCAGTCCAAGTCCCAGCGTGCCGTACACACCGTAGAGTGCACCGTGCGCGTGCACCGCCGTCGTGTTCAGGCCCTGCATGTAATAAAGCGCGATCGGCGGATTGATCATGAATCCGAAGATTCCGGCGCCGACAAGATTCCAAAACGCTACGGCCACAAAGAAGTAAACGACCCACTTGTATTGCTTCAGCCATGGTCTTGCTTTGGAACGTCGAATGTTGGCAACCGCTTCGTGTCCGATGAGCAGCAGCGGCACGATCTCAAGCGCACTAAAGGTCGAACCGAAGGCGAGCGCGACGGTGGGCGTGCCGGCAAAATACAAGTGATGCAGCGTGCCAATGATGCCGCCGCTTAAATAGATCGCACCCGAAAGCAATGCTGCCTGCGCGGCGCTCTCGGCCCGAATGACCCGCAGCTTCGCAAACAGGAACGCAATCACGACCGTCGCGAAGACTTCAAAGTACCCTTCGACCCAAAGATGCACGACCCACCAGCGCCAATATTCCACCAGCGAAAGATGCGATCGCATTCCCCAAAAAAGTCCCGGACTGTAGAACAACGCAATTCCGGTCGTCGATAGGAAATAGAGAGTGATCAGAGATTTGGACGAGTCCTTTTTCCTGAGCGCGGGAATGGCGGTGCGCGCTATCAGGAAGAGCCACAAAACCAATCCAACAAAAAGGGCCGCCTGCCAGATCCTGCCCAGGTCCACGTATTCATAGCCCTGGTGTCCAAACCAAAACCACAAACTGCCGGGCAGCTTGTGCATCACCGATAGCCATTGCCCAGCCATAGAACCTAAAACAACTACCAGTAACGCCCCAAAGAGGACATCAACGCCGAGCTTTTGCCGCTTCGGCTCATAGCCGCAGATAAACGGCGCGATGAAGAGTCCGGCGGCCAGCCAGGCCGTCGCAATCCAAAAAATCCCAAGCTGCGTATGCCAGGTCCGGGTCACCACATACGGCAAATAATCGGCGATCGGAATTCCGTAAAAGCCCTGACCTTCCACCCCGTAATGCGCCGTTAGCATTCCCATGACGATTTGCAAAAGGAACAGCAACGTAACGACGAAAAAATATTTGACAGTCGCTTTTTGTGAAGGCGAAATCTGCGCTCCGATCAGCGGATCACCCTCTGGCACATCGTCTGAAACCATTTCCGTTTCGCGTGAAGCGTAATACCAAACCAACCAACCGATGCCCGCCAGCAGCATGATCACACTGACGCCGGTCCAGACAATGGCGCTGCTGGTCGGAACGTTGCCGACCAGCGGCTCGGAGGGGAAATTACTGGTGTAGGAAATTGTGTTGTTGGGACGATTCGTCGCCGAGGCCCATGAAGTCCAGAAGAAGAAGGAATTCAACTGCCGAAGTTTTGCCGGGTCAGCTTGCGCGTTGCGCTGAATCGCATAGTCGGGCCGGCCGTTAGTGAAAATCTCACTGTAGTGTTTGAGATTGTCTTCGAAGGCGCGCGCGCGAACCGGTTCGATAGTCAGCCGGCCACTGGCTGGGTCGTAGTTGTTCTTTCGAATTGTGTCCTGCAATCGCTGACGCAGGACCGCTTTCTGTTCTGAAGTTAAATTGTCATAGTCGTTTGAATAATCCTTTTGCGACCATTCATGCAAAATAAAAAGGGCTTCGCGATGCAGATAGTCCGCTGACCAATCCGGCGCAACGTAAGAGCCATGCCCCCAAATCGAGCCGCTCTCCATTCCGCCCATCGCCTGCCAGACGTTTTGCCCGTTGGAGATTTCTTCTGCTGGGATAAGAAGCTGGCCGTCGGTCGTCACGACTTCTCGCGGAATCGGTGGCGCCTGACGAAAAATCTCTGTGCCGACCCAGCCTAATATCGCAAACGAAAATACAAATATCGCGATAAAAATCAGCCAGAGCTTTTTCATAAGAATCCGTTAAGCTATTTGGAGCCTGCGTTACGCTTACCTTCGTCCCTTTTTAGCTAAATCATCGATGCCGATTTCCGCAGGCGTGTGCATGTTCCACCCCGGTTTGGTGAAGGTGGGTGGAACATGACACTCAACGCACTGCGCCTTACCACTGAAGCTGGCTTCACCGCGAACCGCGGCAGCTCGGTTGAAACTGCTCTGCGGTGCGCGGGCGCCAAAATACCGAGTTGAGACAACTGTAATGCTGGAAGCTTGGCGAGATCGGATCAGCGTTGTTTCTAACATTTGAGAAACCGGCGCGCACCGCAATCGGGAATTTGGCGGCATCATCGAC
>DATANL010000781.1:0-9731 GCA_036266295.1 Pyrinomonadaceae bacterium
GGGCACTTGTGCCCGCCGGCGGGACAAGTCCCGCCTCTAAACGCTTGCTGCAGTTTCATTCGGCAGATAACAACCGGTCACGGCGTACGGCTCATTCACTAATCCGATCTCTTTGATCTCACCTTTTTCTTTTCGCTCGCGCAGCCCGAGTATCAACGATTGAGTTGCGCTCATTTTATTCCACACGTTTCGCGGAGCGTGGCGCTCAGTCAGGACAAAGCCGGCGGACGTCGCGGCTTCGGTCGTGTCGAAGAGTTTTGCTCCGTAATGTGTCGCGATTTCTTTTGGACTCATTGTCGATATAGAGATCAACCGCCCGCTACCGCAGGGCGGTTCTGACTGCTCACTGCTCACTGCTCACTTATCTTTGGGCATCACTTCCTTGCCGCTGCGAAACAAATGACGCACCTCGCGCTCCTGCGGCACCGAGAGCATTTCCAATCCATAGTTGCGCCGCTGCTCGACTTGTTCGCGCTGCACGTCGTTAAACTCCGGCAGATGATCTTCCGTCCAACGATTCTCGATGAATTCGAGCGGATAGTCCTTGCGCAGCGGATGTCCCTCCCAATCCGGCGGCAAGAGAATGCGCCGCAGGTCGGGATGATGGCGAAAGCTAACGCCAAACAGATCGTAGACTTCCCGTTCCATCCAATCAGCCGCCGGCCAGATGCTCGTCACACTCTCAACGCCTTCACCATTTGTATCGACGTTCAAGCGCACGCGCTCATTTTTCGAAATCGAGTAAAGGTTATAGACGACCTGAAAAGGCGCGCTGCGATTGTCGGGATAATGAACGCACGTCAAATCCGACAAGTAATTGAACGGCGTTTCCTCGTCATCGCGGAGAAACGTACACGCTTCGACGATTCGTTCAGACGCGATGGCAATCGAGAGTTGGCCGAGAAACTCCGACGCTTCGAGTACCGCATCACCCAGCCGCTCTTTCAACTTTTTGACCAGCGGATGATTTGCCGCATCGACCGGCTTGGGCCCTTCGTCTTTTTTCTTTACGGGTGGTTTCGGAGCGGCGGGCGCGCCGGCTCCGGCTTTCTGCGCGGCAGCTTCTTTGGCGGCTGCGACTTTAGCTTTCGCGGCCTCTACTTGCGCGTCCTTTTCGGCGTCGGCTGAAAGTGAAGTGGGCGTCTCAGCGCGCGCTTCGGGCGGGCGCTGTTCGGCTGATGCGTCAGTTGGTGATCCCGTCTCCGGGGGTTTCCCTGCCTGTGCCATAGAACTCAGTTAGTACACTTCTGAGTCAGCAACGCTTCGGGCTTAACGGCCACGGGCGCGCGGGGCTAATAACGCAACGCTCACGTGTAAGTGCAATTTAAAACAGGTCGGACGAAGCTGACTTTTAGCACGCGATTTGTTGCGTTGTCAATTACACGATCAGCAAACGTTGACGTGTAAATCGCCGCCTTGCCATCTGTGTGCGCAGTCCGTATCATAGTCGTTTGGTTAAGAGGAAGATTTGACGACTATCTAAGGTGAGAAAGAAATGAAACCCGGAATTCATCCTGAGTATAAGGAAATCACAGTGACCTGCGCGTGCGGTGAAACGTTTAAGACGCGCTCAACCCGTAAAGAAGATCTGCACGTGGAAATTTGTTCGGCCTGCCATCCGTTCTTTACCGGTAAGCAGAAATTGATTGATACGGCTGGTCGCGTCGATCGATTCAACCGACGTTACGCCAAGAAGGAACCCGAGGCTGCGGCCGCCAAGTAAGCTGATGACGATCAAGCATTAGCCAGTTAAGTCTATAATGATGCCGGCGTGATGACGCCGGTCGCTGGAATAGCTTTCCAAGCACGCGACCGGCAATACCCATCGCCGGCATTGTTGTAATTGAAATTCCATTCGTTTAGAGGCGGCACTTGTGCCGCCAGCGCGCCGGACAAGTCCGGCGTCTAAACGATAGTTTTGAGTTGAGAACATGAGCACGAACGAAAGAGATTTAATCGTCGGGGGCCAGGCCGTTATCGAAGGTGTCATGATGCGCACGCCGAACGCTTATGCCATCGCCGTGCGCAAACCTGACGGCACGATCGTCAATACGGCGGCCAGGCTGCCCAAGTGGAGCGACAAGTTTCCGCTCTTCAAACTTCCCATTCTGCGCGGTGGTGCGGTGTTGCTCCAATCGATGGGGCTCGGCATCAAAGCGCTGAACTATTCAGCGAGCGAAGCCTTCGTCGAAGCCGAAACCTCTGAGGAAGTCGAGGTCGCGTTAACACCCGCAGTGATCGAAGGTGAGGGAGACTTCGCCGGTATTACCGGAGGCGTGCCAGGTCTTTTCCCGATCGCCAAACAGAAGCGGCCAAAGGATGAACTGAAACGAGGCGCCACCGCTGCGGCTGCCAGCTCGATTGTCTTCGCGATAATTTTCAACATCCTTTTGTTTGTCGCCGCGCCATTGCTCCTGACGAATGCGATCTTCATCGCGGTCGGCTGGTCGAACGCGCCCGCGGCAACTTCTTCGCAAACGGCCGGGCAACCTGGCGCGGCCGCGACCGCTACCCCGAGTGATAACTCAGAGTCGTGGCTGGGTCACCAGTGGAAATCGGTTCGCGGCTACCTGCACCCGGTGCGGCCCACCGTCGGATTCAATTTGATCGACGGGATGATCAGAATGGCGTTCTTTCTGATCATGATCGTGAGCTTCTCTCTGCTAAAGGACATTCGCCGCGTCTTTGAATACCACGGCGCTGAACACAAGACCGTGTTCACGTGGGAAAAAGGTTTGGATCTAACGGTCGCCAACGCGCGCGTTCAACCGCGGCAGCATCCGCGCTGCGGCACGAGTTTCCTGATGGTAGTGATGCTCGTATCGATTGTGCTCTTCTCGATCGTCAGGTTCGATTCCCTGCTCCTGAATTTTTTGGTGCGCATCGTTTTGATTCCCGTCGTCGCGGGACTCTCGTACGAAATCATCCGCCTGTCGGCAAAGAAAGAAAGCGGCGCGTTTTTCAAAATAATTACGCGCCCCGGCGTCTGGCTACAGAATGTGACGACCAAGGAGCCGGACGATTCGCAACTGGAAGTGGCGCTCGAAGCCTTGAAGGAAAGTTTGAAGCTGGAACCGCAGACGGGCGAACCCGAACCAGCGTTGCTGTCTTGAGTAGCACAGACTTCAGTCTGTTGCTGAGATGACGATCACAGACTGAAAGTCTGTGCTACGAATATGCTCGACAAACTTGCACAAATTGAATCGCGTTACGAAGAACTGGCCAACGAACTTTCTTCGCAGGAGTTACTGGCCAATCCTTCCGCGTACGCCAAAGCCGCCAAGCAGCATCGCAGCCTCGGCGAGATTGTCGAGAAGTATCGTTCGTATAAATCTCTGACCGAGCAACTCAACGGCGCGCGCGAACTGGCGGCCGGGTCTGACGATGCAGACATGCGCGAGCTGGCCCAGATCGAAATTGAATCGCTGACCGCGCAACTTGAACAGACCGAAGACGATCTGAAAGTGCTGTTGATCCCCCAGGATCCGAACGACGAAAAGAACGTCATCCTCGAAATTCGTGCGGGCACCGGCGGCGATGAAGCAACCTTGTTCGCTGCCGAGATGCTGCGCATGTATGCGCGTTACGCCGAACGCCAGGGTTGGCGCATGGAAATCATGGACGCATCCGAATCGGGCATCGGCGGCATCAAGGAAGGCGTCGCGCTGATCGAGGGCGACAAGGTTTATTCAAAACTCAAACACGAATCAGGAGTGCATCGCGTCCAGCGCGTGCCGCAGACTGAAGCCAGCGGACGCATTCACACTTCAGCAATCACCGTCGCAGTTCTGCCCGAGGCTGAAGAAGTCGACGTCAAGATCGATCCTAAGGATCTGCGCATCGATACGTTCTGTTCATCGGGTCCCGGTGGCCAATCAGTCAACACGACTTATTCCGCGGTCCGCATCACGCACCTGCCGACCAACACGGTCGTGTCGATGCAGGACGAGAAGTCGCAGATCAAGAATCGTGAAAAAGCGATGCGCGTCCTCCGCGCCCGCTTGCAGGAAATCGAAGAGCAGAAGCAGCACGAGGCCATCGCCGGTGAACGCCGTTCGATGGTCGGCAGCGGCGATCGCTCAGAAAAGATCCGCACTTACAACTTCAAGGAAAACCGCGTCACCGATCACCGCATTGGCCTGACCATTCATCAACTCGATCAGGTAATGGACGGTGCTCTCGACGCTTTCATCAGCGCGCTTACCACGCACTATCAGGCCGAAAAGCTGAAGGACGAGACCCTCACGCCGGTTTAAGCGCGACCGGCACAAACCCCGCAAATCAGTCACGGAGTTTTCGCGATACGCACAAAATATTTATGCGACGCGGGTGCGCGATTGATTTCGTCGCGCTTCGTGTCTTACTCTGTCTCTACCCCCTTGCGTTCCCGCTTCGCCGCCGTCCCCTGACGGGCAGCCAACTTTAGCGTCGGCCGCCTCAACGCAGCGAACACAATTAAAAAGGCTAAATTATTTGCCGACTGCCGCGATCGCGGCGGGCTCAGTGGTCCGTTTGCTTTCGCGAACGACGATAGCTGACGGCAACATCGATCGAATATGAGTAAACCGAAGACTGCAAAGCGAACCGTTCCGGCAAAGGCCGCACTGCCCCGATTGCCCACCGGCATCGAAGGGCTCGATGATATTCTCGAGGGCGGCTTTCCGGCCCATCGCATTTATTTGATTGAAGGCGAACCCGGCACGGGCAAAACGACGCTGGCTTTGCAGTACCTGATGGAAGGCGTGCGCCGCGGCGAAGCCGGTCTTTACATCACGCTCTCTGAAACGAACAACGAGTTGCAGGCAGTCGCGCGTTCGCACGGATGGAGTCTCGACGGCTTTGAGATCTACGAAGCCGTGCCCCCACCGGACAGTCTTAAGCCTGAGACGCAATACACTATCTTTCATCCGGCGGAAATCGAACTTGGCGAAACCACCAACGCAATTCTCAAACAGGTCGAACGCATCCAGCCCCAGCGCGTGGTGATCGACTCGCTTTCGGAAATGCGTCTGCTGGCCCGCGAACCTTTACGCTTTCGACGTCAGATACTCGCACTGAAACAATACCTGGCCGGCAATCGCGGCACAGTGCTGTTGCTGGACGATAAAGTCTCCGGCCGTGACCTGGAGATTCACTCGATCGTTCACGGCGTCGTTTCGCTTGAGCACCTGGCCGTCGAATACGGAGCCGAGCGCCGCCGTCTGCGCGTCACGAAACTTCGAGCTTCGAAATTTCGCGGCGGCTATCACGATTTCACAATCGCCACCGGCGGCTTGAGAGTTTTCCCGCGCCTGGTCGCCGCTGAACACCATCCCGCCTTTGCCCGCGGTCATATCAGCAGCAACATCGCGGCCTTGGATCGTCTGCTCGGCGGCGGTCTCGACCGGGGCACCAGCACGCTTTTGCTCGGGCCGGCCGGTTCAGGCAAATCAACTCTGGCGAGTCAATTCGCCTCAGCTGCCGCGGCCCGCGGTGAACGCTCCGCGGCTTTCGTCTTCGATGAATTGCGCGAAACCTTCATCGGCCGCGCCGCCGGTGTGGGGACGAACATGGAAAAGTTCGTGAAGAAAGGCGTGATCAGGATCCAACAGGTCGACCCGGCCGAACTCTCGCCCGGCGAATTCGCCGCGACCGTGCGCGAGGCAGTCGATCGTGACGGCGCGCGAGTCATCATTATCGACAGTCTCAATGGATATCTCAATGCCATGCCGGAAGAACGGTTCCTGAGTGTGCAGATGCATGAGCTGCTCACCTATCTGAATCAGCAGGGAGTCGTCACTATTCTGGTAATGGCCCAGCACGGGTTTCTCGGCAGCTCGATGGTCACGCCCGTCGATGTCAGCTACCTGGCCGATACAGTGCTGATGCTGCGCTATTTCGAAGCGCACGGCGCCATTCATCGCGCGCTTTCGGTGGTGAAGAAACGTACCGGACATCACGAACCCTCGATTCGCGAGTTGGAGATTCGGGCCGAGGGCCTGCGCGTGGGCGAGCCGCTCACGCAATTTCGCGGGGTGCTCACCGGCGTGCCGGTTTATGACGGCCTGGACGAACTGCCGGTTGAATAAATGCAGGGAAACATGGAATCGAAAAGGCCACGCGATCAGACGATCCTGATTCTTGCCCCCACGGGCAGAGACGGCGAATTAACGGCGCGCTTTCTCGCTGAGGCATCGCTGCGCGCGCACGTGTGTGTGACCATCGACGACATCTGCGATCGGATGAAGCAGAGCGCCGGCGTCGTGCTGCTCACTGAGGAGTCGCTGACAATTCGTTCGCTCGCGTTGCTGGCGAGGGCCCTAATGGCCCAACCGGCCTGGTCTGATATTCCGATCATCCTGCTTACCAGTGGCGGCTGCGAATCGCCGGTGAATACCGAAGGTCTGGCGTCTCTCGGCGCGATCGGCAACGTGAATCTGATCGAACGGCCGGTGCGCATGATGACTTTGTTAAGCACCATCAAGACCGCGCTGCGCGCCCGCAATCGCCAATACGATGTCCGCGAACACCTCGAGACCGAGCGGCACAACAAGCAACAGTTGGAGAAAGCCTTCATCCAGGTCGAAGAGGCCAGCCGCTTGAAGGACGAGTTTCTGGCGACCGTGTCACACGAATTGCGAACGCCGCTGAACGCAGTCCTGGGCTGGACCACGCTGTTACGCTCGAACCATCTTGACCCGGCCGGACGTAAACGCGCGCTCGAGACGATCGAGCGCAACGCGCGCTCGCAGCAACAACTGGTCGAGGATCTGCTCGATGTCTCACGCGCCATCAGCGGCAAATTGCGTCTCGACGCGCGCCCGGTCAATCCACGTACATTCATTGACGAGGCGGTTGAAGCTCTGCGGCCTACGGCGCAAGCTCGCCAGATTCGCGTCACGCAAACAATTGAATCCAAACTGAACGACGTCTATGGCGATCCTGCGCGTTTGCGCCAAATCGTCTGGAACCTTTTGTCGAACGCCATCAAATTCAGCTCGACCGGAGGGCGTGTTCGAATCAACGCGCGACGGGTTGGCTCGAGTTTGGAGTTATCGGTGAAAGACAATGGCCAGGGGATCGCCGCCGAATTCGTGCCTTACGTTTTCGATCGCTTTCGTCAGGCCGATATGACGACTACCCGCGCACATGGGGGTTTGGGACTTGGCCTGGCGATCGTGCGTCAGTTGGTCGAACTGCACAGCGGCACAGTTCGGGTTGCGAGCGCCGGAGTCGGCCGCGGCGCCACCTTCACCGTAACCTTGCCGCTCGTCACCCATCACAGACCGGCGAAGAGCAATGGTAAGGTCGCTAACGAAACGAAGATTTCGCAGAGCTTGAAAGGTGTGAGGGTGCTGGTGGTTGATGACGAGATCGATACCAGGGACTTGTTAAAGACTGTTCTGTCAAAGCAGGGGGCCCGGGTCACGACGGCGGCTTCCGCTGCCGCCGCCCTGAGTCTGCTTTCAAGAGTGAAGCCGCACGTTTTGATTTCCGACGTAGGCATGCCCGGCACCGACGGTTATGCACTCATGCGCAGAGTCCGCGCGCTGCCGATTGAACGCGGCGGCAACATTCCGGCGGTCGCGCTCACCGCCTACGCACGCGAACAGGATCGCAAGCGCGCGATTGATGCCGGCTACCAAATCCATCTAACCAAGCCGATCGAGATCACCCAACTGTCTGCCAGCGTTGCGCACCTCATCAACGGCCGTAACGGTTCGGCTCAATAGCACTCCTCATCGATCGGTTACGGAGTCTCAGCCCGCCACAGTTCATTTCAATGACTTGACGAACCAACCGGTGATAATCTCTGGCAGGTTTAGTTGAGCGCACATGAAGCACGAATCAGCCGGCTCCATCCATTACCGCAATTGCAGCATTTGCGAGGCGATCTGCGGCCTCGAAATAACGACGCGCGCCGACTCGACCCTGGACATTCGCGGCGACAAAGACGATCCGTTCAGCCGCGGATACATTTGTCCCAAGGCCACCGCCTTACAGGATATCCATCTCGATAAAGATCGCCTGAAGCATCCGGTGCGGCGAACCCCGCAGGGTTGGGAACGAATCGGCTGGAACGAAGCCTTCGACGTCGTGGCCGACAACCTCAAGCGCATTCAGAAACTTCACGGGCGAAATTCGGTCGCGACTTATCTCGGCAATCCTACGGTGCACAGTTATGGCGCGATGCTGTTCGCGCCCGGATTCATCCGCAGCCTGCACACGCGCAACCGCTTCTCGGCAACTTCGGTCGACCAACTGGCGCATCATCTGGCCGCGTACTTCATGTTTGGTCATCAACTGCTGCTGCCGGTCCCGGACATCGATCGCACGAAGTATTTTTTGATACTCGGCGCGAATCCGGCGGTCTCGAACGGCAGCCTGATGACTGCGCCCGGCCTGCCACAAAGGTTGAAAGATATTCGCGCGCGCGGCGGCAAAGTCATCCTGGTCGATCCTCGTCGCAACGAAACAGCTGCGCTCGTCGACCAGCATCTTTTCATTCGTCCCGGCGCTGACGCGCTGTTGCTCTTGTCTTTATTGAATGTGATTTTCGCCGAGCAACTCGTCCGGGCGGGATCGTTGCAATCGATAACCGACGGCATCGAAACAGTCGCCGCAGCGGTCGCCGACTTCTCTCCGGAGCAGGTCGCTTTGCTTACCGGAATTGGCGCCGATCAAATTCGACAACTCGCGCGTGACTTCGCCAACGCTGAATCGGCTGTCTGTTACGGGCGCGTGGGCGTCAGCATGCAGAAGTTCGGCGGCTTGTGCCAATGGCTGATCAATGTACTGAACTTTGTGACGGGCAATCTCGACGAGCCGGGTGGCGCGATGTTTACTCTGCCGGCTTTCGATCCCGTATCCGCTCCCGAAGCCATCGCTCCGCGCGGCAGTTTTGCTCGCTGGCACAGTCGCGTGCGCAGGCTGCCGGAATTCGCGGGCGAGTTACCCGTCGTCACGTTGGCCGAGGAAATTCTCACTGAGGGTCCGGGCCAGATTAAGGCGCTCGTCACCCATGGCGGCAACCCGGTGCTTTCGACCCCGAATGGCCGCGAATTGGATCGCGCCCTCGCCAGTCTCGACTTCATGGCCGCGATCGATATTTACATCAACGAGACCACGCGGCATGCGCACATCATCCTGCCCCCGACGGGACCACTCGAACGTGGACATTACGATCTCGCGTTTCATCTGTTCGGGGTTCGGAACGTCGCCAAGTTTTCGCCGCCGCTGTTTGCAACCAACGGCGACACGCGTCACGACTGGGAAATCCTGCTGGCGTTGCAAACGCGCATGGAGTCGCGCGGAAAACTGGGAAGCCTGAAGCATCAGACCATCAAACGATTTCTCGGTCCGGAACGAATGCTTGATCTCGGTCTGCGATTTGGTCCGTACGGCGATAAGCTCAATCCATTTTCGCGGGGCCTGAATCTTGAGAAGCTAAAAGCTTCGGTGCACGGAATTGATTTCGGTCCGCTGCATAGTTGTTTAGCCGGCCGGCTGCGGACCGCCGATAAACGAATTCACCTCGCGCCGGAAATCTTCGTCAAAGATATTGAGCGACTGAAGCAGGTAGCACAGAGTTCAGTCTGTGAAGTTCCCGAACAAGATCACAGACTGAAGTCTATGCTACTACTGATCGGCCGCCGCCAGCTTCGCAGTAACAATTCATGGCTGCACAACAGCGCGCGCATGGTGAGCGGCAAACCGCGATGCACCATGCTCATGCATCCAGACGACGCTGC
>DATANL010000782.1:0-2863 GCA_036266295.1 Pyrinomonadaceae bacterium
ACCCACGCTGGATGTGTCTCGCGATCAGCGCTGGGGCAGAATCGAAGATACTTACGGGGAAGATCCTTATCTCGTGTCGCGGCTCGGCGTGGAAATGGCCAGGGCGATGCAGAAGGATTATCGCGTCGCCTCAACTGCGAAGCACTTCGCGATCTACAGCGTCGGCAAAGGCGCACGCGAGGGACAGGCCCGGACCGATCCGCAGGTCACGCGCCACGAGGTTGAGAACATTCTGCTGCCGCCGTTCAAAGCGGCCATCAAGGAAGCTCACATTCTCGGTGTGATGAGTTCCTACAACGACTACGACAGCGTTCCCGTAACCGGCAGCCATTACTGGTTGACTGAGCGCCTGCGCGATGAGTTCGGCTTCCGCGGTTACGTGGTGTCCGACAGCGCCGCCGTCGAATATCTTTACAACAAGCACGCCGTCGCGGCGGATATGAAAGAAGCGGTGCGGCAATCGATCGAAGCCGGCTTGAACGTCAAGACCAACTTTACTCCGCCCGAAGATTTTGTGCTGCCGCTGCGCGAGTTGATGAAAGAGCGCAAGGTGTCGATGAAGACTCTCGACGATCGGGTGCGTGACGTGCTGCGGGTGAAGTTCCTTTTGGGAATCTTCGATCATCCTTACATTGATGACGCCGGCTACGCAGAGAAGATTGTCAATTCACCTGAGCATCAACAAGTAGCGCTCCGGGCCGCGCGCGAAAGCATCGTCTTGCTCAAGAACGATCACAACGCACTGCCGTTGAGCAAAGAGATTCGCTCGATAGCGGTCGTCGGTCCGAACGCCGATGACGACAACCTCAACCGGTATCGTTACGGGCCCAGCCAAATCAAAGGCACGACCGTACTCCAGGGCATCAAGAACAAGTTGGGCGATCGCGTGCAAGTGAATTACGCCAAAGGCTGCGACGTGACCGGCGAAAACTGGCCGCAGATTGAAATCCTGCCTGAGCCGCTCACGGAAAAAGAAAAGGACGCAATTGCCCGCGCGGTCGATGCGGCGAAAAAATCGGACGTAGCGGTCGTCGTGCTCGGCGATGGCGTCAATACGGTTGGCGAAACTGCGTCGCGCACCAGCCTCGATTTGCCGGGCCGACAACTGGAGTTGGTGCAAGCTGTTTACGCCACCGGCAAGCCGACGATTGTCGTCTTAATAAGCGGTCGGCCGATTAGTATCAATTGGGTCGATAAGTACGTGCCGGGGATCATCGAGGCGTGGTTTCCCGGCGCCCAGGGCGGCACCGCGATTGCCGATGTGTTGTTCGGCGATTACAACCCGGGCGGCAAGTTGACGGTCACGTTTCCAAAGACCGTGGGCCAACTGCCTTACAACTTCCCATCGAAACCAAACGCTCAGTGGGAAGGCGAAAAGACCCGGGTCAACGGCGCGCTTTACTACTTTGGTCATGGACTGAGCTACACGACTTTCAAATACAGCAATCTGAAAGTGAGTCCGCAGACCGTGTCGGTACCGGGAACGGTAGAGACTGGATCAAGAGACGTCGTCACCATTACGGTTGATGTCACCAACACCGGCTCGCGCGAAGGCGACGAAGTAGTGCAACTTTATACGCGCGAACTTGTGACCAGCGTGACCACATATGAAAAGAACCTGCGCGGCTTCGAGCGAATTCACCTTAAGCCCGGCGAAACGAAAACCGTCAGCTTCGGTCTGGCGCGCGACGATCTCGCGCTGTGGGATCGACAGATGCACTTTGTGGTTGAGCCGGGGAAATTCAAAGTGATGATCGGATCAGGCTCTGAAGATATTCGATTGAACGGAGAGTTCACCGTCCGCTAATGAAACCAAACAGAAACGTCATCGTCGTGCTTGCGATCGTGTTGACGCTCGCTTTTGCTTCGCTTGCCGGGCGGACAAACATTTCGACAGCGGCGGATACGAACGGCATCAACGTCAGGAGTTTTGGCGCAAAGGGCGATGGCAAGGTCATCGACACCGCCGCGATTAACAAAGCCATCGACGCCGCGGCGGCCGCCGGTGGCGGGACGGTTTACTTTCCGGCCGGCGATTATCTTTCAGTTTCGATTCATCTCAAGAGCAATGTCGGGCTCTATCTGGATCAAGGCGCGACGATCGTCGCCGCCGAAACCTCGAGCGACGCGAAGTACGATCCTCCCGAGCCAAACGAATGGGACAAGTACCAGGATTTCGGCCACAGTCATTGGCAGAACAGCCTGATTTGGGGCGAGAACCTCACGAATATTTCGATCCTGGGCCCGGGAAGAATCTGGGGCAAGGGTTTGGTGCGCAGCGGCACTCAGTCGCGGACGCAACAGCAGAACGATGCCTTGAATGCGGCGCGCGCGAACCAACCCAAGACGCCGTTTGGTTATCCGAATCCGCGTGATGCAGTCGACGTGGGCTGGGGCAACAAAGCAATCGCTCTGAAGAATTGCCGCAACGTGAACATTCGCGACATCACGATTTTTCACGGCGGCCACTTCGCGATTCTCGCCACCGGTGTCGACAATCTCACCATCGACAATATAAAGATCGACACGAACCGCGACGGCATCGACGTCGACGCGTGCAAGAACGTGCGCATCTCGAACTGCACGGTCAACTCGCCATTCGACGACGGCATCTGTCCGAAGAGTTCTTTTGCGTTGGGTTACGCGCGCGCCACTGAGAACGTCACCATCACCAATTGTCAGGTGAGCGGTTACGACGAAGGCACTCTGCTCGACGGTACTTTCAAACGCGAATATCGAGCAGCCAACGGCACGTTCAATCCCACCGGCCGAATAAAATTCGGCACCGAATCAAATGGCGGCTTCAAGAACATCACCATCTCGAACTGTGTCTTTGATTATTGCCGCGGCCTCGCGTTGGAGA
>DATANL010000783.1:0-4054 GCA_036266295.1 Pyrinomonadaceae bacterium
TAACCAGCACGGCCACTGCGCACATGAATCGTATCCAGCCGTCGGCACGGGACGGATCCGATTCGTCACCGGTTTCTCCGGATCAGAAATGTATTCATCGTAGCCGATACGCGGATCCGTTTCGCCACGAGACCCGCGCCCCTCGTCTGAACTGGGCGGCGCAGTCCATCTCAACGTCCGAAAACTCAAATACAGCGGCGTCCTCTTTCCCGCGCTCGGCCATGAATCATACCGCCGCCATTCATTCGTCCCCGTCTCAAACGCTGTCACCGGCGCCACGTCCATCTTCGGCTGTTCGTCCTTCAAATAATGATCGAGAAACGGCCGCAGGATCTTCTGCCGAAAATAAAGCGCAGTATCACTTCCCCACTTGATCGCCCCGAGCGATGAACCATCCGCAATCTCCTGCCCGTGATGCCACGGCCCCATCACCAGGAACACACGGTTATTCTCGTTATCCTTCGGCTTGATCGCCTTGTATACAGCCATCGCGCCGTAGATATCTTCCTGGTCCCAAAGGCTATGGACCAACATGACAGGAACTTTCAGCGGCTCTTTTGCAAGCAATTTATCAACAGCCTGCTGTTGCCAGAACGCATCGTACGCCGGATGCTCGATCAGCTTTCGCCAGAATCCGACTTGTTCTAATCCGCGCTGCCGGCCCAACTCGCCCGCCGACCCCGCCTGCATGTACATGTCGTAATCGTCAAAGTGGGTCGTCCACCACTTGTAATCGTTCGAGCGCGAGCCGTCCTGCTCGTAGATGTAAGGCAGGTTCTGCTCGCGGAACGCGCCGTTGTGAAACCAGTCGTCGCCCATCCACCCATCGACCATCGGATTCATCGGCACCGAAACCTTGAGCGCCGGGTGCGGATTCACCAAAGCCATCAAAGGCAAAAACCCATCATAAGAAATCCCGAGAATCCCAACCTTCCCATTGCTCTCCTTAACATTCTTCACTAGCCAATCAATCGTGTCGTAAGTATCAGTCGCATGGTCAACCTTCGTTGGGTTTAATGGACCACGCAACGGCCGGTTCATCACATAATCTCCTTCCGACCCATACTTCCCGCGCACGTCCTGCACCACTCGAATGTACCCACCCTCGACAATGACTTCGAGCGCGTTGTCGTACCCGTTAAGAATCGGCCCCAGATGCGAACTGTTTGCATGAGAAGTTAATTCCGTCGCGTTATACGGCGTCCGAGTAAGCAGCATCGGCGCATGCTTCTTCGACTCAATGACGCTCTTCGGCACGATGATGACGGTATGGAGCTTCACCCCATCGCGCATCGGAATCATCACGTCGCGCCGCTCGTATTCGAGGCCGTAGTTCGTTGGTTTGAGTTCTTGTGGTGTTTCGCTCGGAAGTGTTTGGGCGTGGGATGCACTAACGGCAAGTAAGACAGCCGCAACTATGAAGAGCGAACTACAGAAAGCCCGCTTTAATTGATTCATGTGATTTGCCTTTGATGATTGTGAAAATTAGAACCGGCGGGATGTTATAGAGCCTGGGACGCTCGCGCAAGCATAAAGTCTCGAAACACGCGACGCATAACACGCATCAATAGACGTCCGACTTGTTCCGCGATGGGTCTACCATTCCAATGCGCGGCAAGTCTTCGACTTATGAAGGCTATAGCTTCCTTGTTTGTGACGAACCCGTCCGGCGATGGCTCCGCTACTCCAATGCGCGGCAAGAGTTCGACTTATGAAAGGCTATAGCTTCCGTGTTGTGACGAACCCGTCCGGCGATGGCTCTGCCACTCCGATGCGCGGCAAGTCTTCGACTTGCCGAGAACCACTTACCTTCAATTGGGTCTCCGACCCGTTCTCCAAACAATCTTATCCATATCAACACTCAAAGGCTCATCCTCGCCTGGGCACTTTTGCCAAGATCGATCACTCGACCAGAGATAATCTCCCGCACGTCCCGCCAGCTTCGCGCGCACCGGATTTTGATGAATATAGTTGACCTTCTCCATGAAGGTTGATTCGCTGACGATTGAAAAGACATCAGAATTATGTTGCCACAGCGAGTAACGATGATTTCTTTTCCAGTCGACGTGCTCCAGTTTTCGCAGCGATGTCTGGTAGTTCATCTCCTTTAAGTATCCGAGCACCCTGCGGCTGGTAATACCTTTAATAAACTGGAGCACAGTCGACGGTTTTCGCGGGCAGTCAGTTATGAGGTGAATGTGATCCGGCATGATCACGTACCCAAACAAAAGAAAGCCACATGAGATTCTGGCTTCGCCAATAGCATTGCAGGTAATGGTTTTGATGGCATCCGTCCTGAACACGGGAAGTCGATCCTTCGCGACAGCGGTAATGAACAAACAAGGATTGTCCTTTGAGATGGTGAGTCTCACGTGTCACAGCATATTCCCTGTGACAAGGAAATAAATTTGCAAGCTCGCGGCGCAGAAGAATAAAGCTCCGGAACCGGCAGTGAGCAGTAAGCAGCTCGATGGCTCCGCTACTCCAATGCGCGGCAAGCCGACCGCAATCGCGGTCATAGACCGCTCGATAGGAGGGAGTCGATCGGCAAGTCAGAGACTTGCCGCACATCGGAGAGGCAAAGCCATGGCATCATGTGATACTTCATAGACGACCTTGATCCCGTCGCTACCGCTCCGGGTTCTGACACTGGCGAAATCCAAAGCGCCGTCGAGGCCGGCGCACTCCAAATTGCGCGCGAGGGCGCCCGCGCTCCCGGCGAAATCGCGCACTCCGAATCCCTCTCCCTCTGGGAGAGGGACAAAGGGTGAGGGCTTAGTGCGCCACGGTCCACTCGTATCAAATTCAAAGAGTTTTGCACGCGCAACGCGCGGCCTTTTGGCTGGGTTTTATGATGCGCGCGAGCGCATCTGACTTCGACGGCTGAAGCCGGCGACCGATTATAAAAGGTGGGTGAGCGCGTAAGCCCTCACCCCGACCCTCTCCCAGAGGGAGAGGGAGCGTGCGCACGCTGCACGCGAGCGATTCAATTGAGCGGTTCATCGTCACCGGTGATGCAGGATTCATCAATGC
This sequence comes from Pyrinomonadaceae bacterium, assembly GCA_036266295.1. GTDB lineage: Bacteria > Acidobacteriota > Blastocatellia > Pyrinomonadales > Pyrinomonadaceae > UBA11740. Next base: position 3,034 of record DATANL010000783.1, read on the forward strand.
TTCGGCGCGGGCGGCGGGCTCGTGCATTGAACTTCCGTCTTCACGGTCTGATCCGGTGGTTCGGTTAGCGCCAGGCTCAGAGTCGTGATTTTCATATCGCCTCCTTCAACGACAATTTTGAACGAGCGCGCTTCATCAGCGAGGTGCATAGGCAAAGGCGCTGGCAGGGACAAAACGATGAAACCCATTGACGCTTTGCCGGTTCTCTTCGCGGTGCCGATGAAGCGCGCCCGCCGGCATGAACGCGCAAGCGCTCATGATTTCAATCCAGGTGCAGGCGCGTTTCGGCTTTATCAGTCGCAGTAAGCGGAGAATCTGAAAAGACCTACCTCGACTCGAAACGCGCCCGCCTTCATGAGTGCCTCGCCACTCATGAATCTCTGCGCCGGATAATTTGGAGTGCGCTGACTTGTCAGCGCTTTCGCGGCATTCCGCACGCAAGTAGCCGCGTGGGTAGCGAAAAGCGGCGACTAGTCGCCGCACTCCAAAATTGATCACTTACCACTCGTCGCCGGCGGTATCTCGGGCGCCTTCGCTCTCCGGCGCGCTCTTTCCGTGTGACTCGCGCTGGTCCATTCGGCGAGCACGGCGGCGTTGTTCGCGTACTTGTTGCGAATGATGGCGTCGAGTTTCTTTACTATCTCGAGGGCGCGACCGAACGCGTCGTCGAGCGCGGCGCTGGCGGCTACGTGATTGCCGACGCCAGTTGATTGGCCGCGGATCGATTCTTCGAACGCGGCGATGCCGGCTTGCAGGTCTTCGAGAAAATCTTCCGGGTGCGCATGGTCAATAAATTTCGCCTTCATAGACGTCGCTTCTGCGAGCGACGCGCGCGCGGCATTCAGCAGTTCCTGGTCGTTGTTGTTTTCGGGCACGCGGAACTTTGCCGAGATGCCGGGGAATTCATCTTCCAGAACCCGCGCCGTGCGCCTCATCGCTCGGAGATCGTCTTCGAGTGCCTCACGCGTGTGCGAGCGCAACTCGGTGCCCTGTAGTGCCTGGCCACGCGCGCTCTGCTCTG
>DATANL010000784.1:0-2253 GCA_036266295.1 Pyrinomonadaceae bacterium
TGTCGAGTTTTTGAATATTTCAGACGACGTCTTCCGAAAGTTACAGTCTCTGATGGAAGCGGCGGCGTAAAAGCGCCGTCAGGGATGACGGCGAACCGCGGCCAGGATGGCTGCGCTCCTACTGCAGGGTCACGTTTTTTACAAATCCCCAATCACCACTGGCGTTCACTTGAATGTTCGCGACGCTCTTCCTGGCAATGACCATGTTGGCCTGATACCAGAGCGGGATGATTGGCACGTCGCGACTGATAATCTCCTGGGCCTTTGCGTAGAGCGGCTTTGCTTTCTCGTGATCGTAAGTGTTCGCCGCTTCCTCGAGAATCTTGTCGAGTTCAGGATTGCTGTAACGACTGCGATTGCGCGACGCGCGTGTCTCAGTGGGAATCTCGGACGACGCGAACAGATCGCGATAGAAGATCGGATCCTGGTTGCCGCCCACCCATTGCCCGTAGTTCATCTGAAATTGACCGCGACGCACCAGGTCGAGCATGACGTTGAATTCTGAGGTTTCGATCGATACCGGTATGCCCACTTCCTTCAGGTAGTTTTGGATCACGCCGGCATATTGCCGCGCGGACGCGCTGCTGCCGGAGATGCGAAAGACGAGCGGCTTCGAAATGCGCGTCTGCGGCCCGTCGCCGTCGGGATCGCGCAGCCCCGCTTCGTCCAGTAATTTCTTGGCCATCGCTGGATCGTACTTGTAAGTCTGGCCCGAGGTGTAGGCCCAGGATTCCTGTGGCAGGATCGAATGGGCTATGAAGCCCTGGCCTTGCAGCAGATCGCGAATCATACTTTCGCGATCGATTGCATAGGCGATTGCCTGACGCACTTTCACATTATCCAGCGGCGCTTCGGCGGTGTTGAGGGTAAGCAGATTCAGGTTTGATCCGTTGAATTTATCAACCCGCAAATTCGGATCCTGTGACAGGGACTGAATAGCATCGGGAGACAAACTCGTCGGCAGCGGCGCCATATCGACGCGTCCGGCGCGCAGCTCAGCCTGCATCGCGTTGGAATCGCTAATCACGCGCGCGCGCAGGTTCGCGATGTGCGGCGCGCCGTCGTAGTAGTTGGGATTGGCTTCGAGTTCGACCACCTGCTGCGCCGAGTCGTAGCTTTTGAATTTGAATGGACCGGTGCCGAGCGGCTGAGTCTTCTGTGACTCGTAACTGTCTTTCGGGATGATGGCGATGGGCACGAGGTTGGGCAAGAGTCCCGTCCATGGTTTGCTTAGGGTAATGACCAGAGTGTGCGCGTCCGGAGCCTCGACGCTTTTTACGTACGCAGTTTTGTTTGCGCCGGCGCCTTCAAAAAAGCTCGCCGACTTGGCAAAGGTGTTTGCCAGGACTGTGTCCATCGTGTACTTCGCGTCTGCGGAAGTGAACGGGCGGCCGTCGTGAAATGTCACTCCGTCACGCAATGTAAATGTAAAGCTCAGCCCGTCGTCCGAACGTTGAATATTCGACGCCAGTTCGGGCACGTAATCGAATTTCTCGTCCTTCTTGACGAGCGAATTGAACATCAGTACGCGCACGCGCTCGCTGGCCGCATCGACGGTGGGCGACCCGATCGGATCGATGGTCTTCAGATTATCGGAAAGCGCGATGACGAAAACGTTGCTGCGGTTGCGACGACAGGACGAGCCGCTGCCAACCAGGACCGCGAAAGAAATCATCAGTACCGACCATCGCAGCCAGGGCGAGCGATTGAGGACGCTATTGGACATTCGATTCTCCCGGATAAACATAATCAAGCCGCTTGTTCAATTCGCGTATGTCATTCGCGAGCTGATCGAACCGCTCCATATTCAACGGCAACGGTGGTTGGGCCAGGGCTTTGGTGGCCGCGATGCGTTTCAGCGAAGCCTGGATTCGTTTCTCAGTGATTTCTTTCTTCCGCGCGGCTTCCAGCAAGGCGCGATACCCGCGGCGGATCGTTTCAGGCGTCGCGCAGATCAGCAGCATGTCTTCGCCGGCGAGAAACGCTTTGACGCTGGCTACTTCGATCTCGCAATGCTTGGCGATGGCCCCCATCTCGAGATCGTCGGTGACGATGAGATGACGGTAACCCAATTCCTGGCGCAGCAACTTCGTCACAATCGCGGGACTGATCGAAGCCGGCTCGATTAAGCCGCCGGTGGTGCCTTTGACGATATCAATATTTGGAAAGCCGCCGTGACTGACCATGACCACGCGCACGCGATCGTCGGCCCGCTGAAACAGCTCGATGTAGGGCGCGAGATCCTGCGCGAGC
>DATANL010000785.1:0-1555 GCA_036266295.1 Pyrinomonadaceae bacterium
CAGCGGTCGATCGATTTCCCGCGTGATCAATAAATGCAGCGGCGTATAAGGCAGCATGAAACCGACAGTGTTGAGACCGGGGGCAATGCCCGCCGGCAACTTCTCTTTCCCGTCAGCCGGCAATAAAACGATCGGAGCTTCGGGACTTCGTAATAAGTCCGCTTCGGCGAAGGAAAGATTGCAATAGCGGCGAATCATATCGACGTCCCTCGCCATCAGCGCGAACGGTTTGCCGTACCGATGCTTACGCTGGCGCAATCGCTGCACTGTTTCCGCATTAGTGGCATCACAAGCCAGATGAAAACCGCCGAGCCCACGGATGGCAAGGATGGAGCCGCCCTTTAGCATTTCGATGGCGGCCTGCATCGCGGAAGTTGATCTGGGATGATCTGCCATCGCGTTTGTATTCAAACTCTCCAGCCAGACAGTCGGCCCGCAGGTGGCGCAAGCAATCGGTTGCGCGTGAAAGCGGCGATCGGCAGGCTGCATGTATTCGCTCTTACAATCTGCGCACATGGGAAAGTCAGCCATCGTCGTGTTCGCGCGATCGTAAGGGACCTCTTTGACGATGGAAAAGCGCGGCCCACAGTGAGTGCAGTTGGCGAATGGATAAGCGTAGCGCCGCTCTGTGGAATCGAGCACTTCCGCGCGGCAGGCCTGGCAAATCGCCGCATCGGGAGTGACCCGGGTGCAGTTCTCGCCGCTGACACTTTCGGAAATGCGGAAATCCTCATAGTCCAGCAACGACAGCACCTGCGTCTCAACGCCTTCAATCTGTGACAGCGGCGGCGCCTCAGTGTGCAATCGCGTGAGGAACTGCGAGATGGCGCCCGAGTTTCCGGTGGTCCGGATCAAGACTCCAAAGCCGTCATTGAGAACTTCGCCAACCAGTCCCTCATCACAGGCCAGACGCCAAACCGTCGGCCGGAAGCCAACTCCCTGCACTGTCCCGCGGACACGAATTTCGACGGTTTGCCGGTTCTCCATCACGCCGCGCGAGCTCCCAGAGCATCAATGCCTGCTTTCAGGCGACGCCCCACTCGGACTTTGCTCTCTTTAAGATTCTCTAACAAAGGCACAATCAGACGAACAACTTGCAAAGGCGAATCCGGGGGCGTAAGCACGACCCGATAGATTGGTTCCTGAACGACACGACGCAATCGGGAAATCACAAAATCAAATTGCTCCTCAAGAGTGTTCACAAACCCAGGGTCGGGGATGTCGGTCAGCGATATCTTGTGTCGCGAATCGCTTACACCTTGCATGTGCTGCCGCACGAGTTGTGTTTCATCCGATGTTGAATTTGTTACTTGCGATGCTGGTACTTTCCGTCCACCGTGAATGAATGCCACGCGGCTTTGCGCGGCTTCGGTGACCGCGCGGACGAGCGCTGTGTCACGGTTCACATCGCAAGCCCAACCGCCGTTGAACGTTCTGCGGCTGGGATTCTTCAAATCGAACACGAAAGCAGCAAAGAAAGGTAACCCGTAGCCGTTAGGGACGGTTCGAACCTTCAGACTGAGACCGTGTTGCTCGGCGCGTTCGACAATCTCGC
>DATANL010000786.1:0-4581 GCA_036266295.1 Pyrinomonadaceae bacterium
TGCGCGGGCAACTGCGTGGGAGAGTAGGAAGCCGCCGGGATTATTTTTAGATTTCAAACCTCAAATTTGAGATCTCAAAACAAGAGAAAGCTCGCGAGAAAAATCTCGCGGGCTTTTTCATTTTCCGCCTTCGAATCCAGACCCCGGACAATTCGAAATCGACCGGACCTGCTAAGCGCGAAAAAAGCTGGTCGGCGGGTCGCCGCTTTGCTACAATCCTCGGGCCCTGCAGTTCCTCCTCATCGCTCCAACTAAGTCGAACGTCTAATTCAAGGACCAATATGTGGTGTCCCCGCTGCAAGAGCACACGCATTCAGCGTGGCTACAATGACTCTTCGATCGTGTTTCAAATGGCCGGCTTGCATGAGTTGCTCTGCAATAATTGCGGCCTCGAGTTCAAGGGATTCGATCCGCTCAGGCGTCTAAAACGAGCGCCGGCGAAACACAGCGAGAAGAGAATTACCGATCGCCGTTTCCCGCGTTACAAAGTGCATCTGCCGGCGGCCATATCGCTCGTCGAGCGGAACCCTCTGACGTGGGAAGTAACCTACTCGCCGGCGGCGCGCGGCCATTGTGAAGTCATCAGCCAGGGCGGCGTGTCGCTCGCTTTTGTCGGTTCGCGATTCCGCGAGGAAGAATTGAAACTCGGTTGTTCCTTGTACGTGACCATAAACCTGTCCGCTGCGGTGATTGCGGCGGTCGTCTCGGCGGTTACCTGCGAACGAGTCAGTTCGAACAAACCGGCAAAGTGGAAGGTCGGCGCCGCCATCACGCAGATGAGCGATGCGGACGCCACCAAGTTAGTAGCTTATTTGGAAAAACGCGCAAAGGCTGAACTGGCATATGCGTATGCCTAGCATGATGCGTCACTGCTTCGTCTTAATCGCGTCAAGTTTCGCCAGCATTTTGTGCGCCTCGTCGGCTTCCCTGGTTTGCGGATAGCGCCGCACGATTTCGCGAAGCGCGGCGCCGTCGTAATGAAAAGTCTTCGTTGCCTGGTCGAAGACGAACTTCACGCCCTGCCGGTTGTAACGATCGAGACCATTGAAATTCAAGAAGTAACTGAAAAGCGGCGCGCCGTTCTCGGGCACCTCGTTGCGAGTGAATTGACGTTGGGCCGAGCGCGTCAGTTGTTCGGCGGCTTCCTCGGCGGCCTGGCTGTAGAGAAGCAGCACAGTTGGACGCAGCGTCGAACGCGGGAAAGTGTCGAGGAAGATTTTGGCGCGCGCGGCCCTTTCAAATTCATCAGGCCCCGCGATCAAATGAAAAAGTCGTTCGTCGTCATTCGCGTGCCAGGTCGCCACGACCGCTTCATTCTGTAACCATCCTGACGTGCGTCGATTGATTGCCACGCGATGATAGAGCAATCCATCGGCGGTGCGTTGGCTGCCGCGAATTGAAACGAGGCGGCCGCGCCCGAGCCGCCGCAAAAGGTTTGCGCTCGGACTTGGCCCGGCGCGCAACGCAGCCAGCCGCGCGTCAACCACTACGGCGATGCGTCCGCCGGGAGGAACTCGCCTTGGTTGCGCTTGCAGCTTCGCCCCGATCGCAAGCACGACGATTCCTGCGCACAAAATAATTAGCGGGCTCCGCGTGAGATTATCGTTGGCTTTGAGCTGCACGTACGGTACTCGCTGAAAGTCCTGATGCGAACCTGAGAAATCGACGAGGGCCGATTATGTTCGGGTCGCTCACCTTCGTCAATCGTCTTATCAAACAGGGTGATACTTCGATTGACGAGAAAACACTTTGCTTCGTTAGAAAGATGCTTGCCTCGATCAATTCCGGCATCGTGTCAGAACCGCGAGCGGTAGCGACCGGATCAAGAGGAACCTTCAGAAACCCAGCGGGACTTCTTATCCGGTCGCTAACGCTCGCGGTTCTGACACAGATTCGACGCCCGCCTTTAAACGAATGTAGGGCACTACCGGGATAAAGGAAGCAAGTCGTCAATGCTATCCGATTAGGCTAAACTTGCGGGGAATGCAGTTCTCGAGCTACTTCCGCATCGCGTCTTACACCACGATCGGTTCGTCCGTTCTGGCGCTCTTTGTCGCCGGCGGAGCGGGTGGTTGGTTGATCGCGACGTTCGCGCTGGTGATGCTGGTCGCTTTCAATCTGGAGGGCACCCGTTGGCAGTTCAGTGAGCGAATTGCACTGGCAGTCATTCTGTCGTCGATTCCGGTTTTCTATTTCGATTGGCGCGTGCTGACTCCGTATTTGGATCTGCAGTACCTGGAAGCCGGACAGCACGGCAATGCCGAGGTCGCTCTGCTTTCTCATCTCATCCTGTTTCTTTCGGCAGTGAAGTTGCTGCAGCGAAAATTGGATCGAGACTGGTTCTTTCTTTACTTAATTTCATTCTTCACGGTCCTGCTGGCGGCGGGCCTGACGGCAGCGCCGTTGTTTCTTGCTGTGCTGATGGTCTACTTGCTGTGCGCGCTGTCAACTGTCGTCGCGTTTGAAATCCAGAAGGCCCGCCGGAAGGTCGCAGCCACGCAGACGCGTCTGCTGGTGCCGCCTGACAACAATCTGTTTCGAAAGTTGCCGATGCGTTTGTGGCGACGCAAATATCTCGAGACGCGCCGCTTACCGCTCGTGTCTTTCGGTCTGCTGATGCTGATCGTGGGGCTGGCGCTGCCGTTCTTTCTGATCGTGCCGCGCACCGCCTCGAGCGCGCTCAAACGCGGCGGCAAAGGCATCTCTGGTTTGATTGGATTCTCCGACAACGTCGTCCTCGGTCAGATTGGCGAACTGAAGGCCAGTGATGAGATCTTCATGCACGTGCGCATCGACAGTCTCGGCAGCGCGCGCCCGGCCGACTTGCGTTGGCGCGGCGTAGCACTCGACGAATTCAATGGCAAAGGCTGGAAGCGATCTACGACGGCCGGGCGCGCGCAACGACGAGACAGCGACAGCGGCTTCTTCAAGCTGGGCACAGCTGCAGACCCGACCCAGCTCACAGCCCAAACATTCATCGTCGAAGCCGTAGATACGCCGGTCATTTTTGCCGCGCCGAGAGCGGTTGCGCTACAAGCGGAACTGCGCACCATCAACGTCGATTCCGAAGGCGCGATCCAGGCTGGCTTTCATGCGGACCAGCGTCTGGTCTACAAAGCGTTTTCGGACGTGGCGCCGCCCGCGGTAAACCTGCTGCGCGCGGACCGGATGCAATACCTCGCTGAGTCGGCCCGTTATCTTGAGCTTCCGAACAAACTCGATCCGCGCATCGGCACGCTGACGCGAGATGTGATTCTGCAAGGCGGCGCCGCGAACTGGTATGACGCGGTGCGACTCGTCGAATCGCATCTGCGGGAAAAATATGGTTACACGCTAGAGATGAAAGCCGGTGGTGCGGATCCGCTGGCCGACTTTCTTTTCAATGTGAAGCAGGGTCACTGCGAATATTTTGCGACGGCCATGGCGGTGATGTTGCGCACGCAAGGCATCGCGACGCGCGTCGTTAATGGATTTCTGCCGGGTGAATACAATCAGGCAGCCGGCGCCTTCACCGTGCGACAGAGCGACGCCCATTCGTGGGTCGAAGTTTATTTCCCCTATTCGAAGACGTGGGTGACGTTCGATCCGACGCCGCCCGCCGGACGCACGACGCGCGAACGAACCGGCCTGGCGGGCGCGTTGAGCAAGTACTCTGAAGCGCTCGAGTTGCTGTGGTTTCAGTACGTCGTTGGTTATGACAAAGATGAGCAGCGGTCGCTGGTAACTTCGGTGCGCAAATCGCTGTTCGAGTTTCAACGCGGCTCATTCAATAAGCTCGAACAGGCGCGGGCCGCATTGCCCAGATTGATGGGACCGATTGTGATTGGCGCCGGTTCCTTGTTCGGACTACTGGGGCTGGTTTTCCTGACTCGCCGCGTGCGGCGGCTGGGCTGGCAGAGGGGACTGCGCGTCTGGCGAACCGCGGAAGACGATCAAGCAACCCGCGTTGATTTCTATAATCGATTAGTGAAGGCTCTGGAAAAGCATGGCGCCCGGCGCGAAGCCTATCAGACGCCGTTGGAATTCGCGTCAGCGTTCGGCTCGGTCGATGCTGCCACGATCACGAACGTTTACAATCGCGTGCGCTACGGAAATGCGCAATTGACGGCGGTCGAGCGCAGCGAGATCGAAACTGCGCTGGCGCGGCTGGAGAAGGGAACTAAAGATTGAGACTCGCGGTCGCACGGATCTTAATTCGCGCCGTTTGTTCCGTTCTCGTCGGCGCTGCTCCAGCCTGGGCGATCGCGCAGGCGGACATCGATAAGGGCAAGACGTTACTAACGGCGCGGTCGCGATATTACAACCTGAGAGCGGCCGGGTTGTCTGAAGTTCGCGCGGCGATTCAACCGAACTGGGACGTGCTGCTCGAAGGCGCTAACACAGCGCCGAGCGCCCGCGCCGTGCTGAATAATCTTCACTTCTGGATTTCGATTGATGCAGCGGGAAACTTTCAGCTTTCGCATGATGGCAAAGCGGTGCCGGCAGATCAGGTGCCCCCAGTCGAGAATATTTTCAAGGGCGTTAACTTATCGGTGACCGGTTTCTTTCGCACCTGGTCACTGTTCGCGATTACGTCTCCGT
>DATANL010000787.1:0-3491 GCA_036266295.1 Pyrinomonadaceae bacterium
GACGAACCGCGGCGCATTGATGCCGGATCTGCGTGGCCAAAGCGTGCGTGATGCATTGCGAACGTGTGCTCAACTCGGATTGAAGCTCGAGGCGCGCGGCGACGGTTTCGCGGCGCAGCAGAATCCTGCGCCGGGAGCGGAAGTTGAAACAGGCCAAACGGTGCGCGTGGATTTTGCGCGCCGGAACTGAGTCGGAACCGCCTGCGGTAGCGGGCGGTTGATCTCTGATAGCGAGAAGACTCAATATCAAAGAACAACCACCGCTACCGCAGGTGGTTCTGACTCAAACATGGACATCAAAACTGCAGCAGAATTAATGGGCGCGACCATTGACGGTCTGCGTCCAGAGTTGTTTGACAAAGAAATATTGGACTTCTCGATCGACTCGCGCACTGCGGAAGCGGGTGAGCTGTTCTTCGCGCTGTCGCAACCCGATTACGAGCGGGCCGGCTTTAACGGAACGTTCGCAGATGCGCACGGGTTCATCGCCGGCGCGTTTGAGAGAGGCGCAATCGCCGCGGTCGCGCGACGACAGCGCGTCGAAGGCGCTGAAGATATGAAGCCGCTGATTGATCGGCTGCTGATCGTCGACGATGTGATCGTGGCGCTACAGACACTCGCGCGCAAAGTTTACGAGCAATGGGGGAGGCCGGTTATCGGCATTACCGGCAGTGCGGGCAAAACGACCACCAAGGAATTAACGGCGCACGTGCTGTCGTGCTGCGGTTATCGCGTGCTAAAGAGCGAGCGGAATTACAACAACAACCTGGGGTTGCCGCTTTCAGTTTTGCAGATGGTCAGCCGCGGTCGCCAGCCATCGGATTACAACCTGGCGGTGCTCGAAATGGGGATGTCCTCGCCCACGCACGAAATCCGTCGCCTCGTGCAAATTACGCCGCCCGACGTCGGCGTGGAATTAATGGTCGCGCCGGTGCATCTCGAGCACCTGGGCACGATCGAAACTGTCGCCGCGATGAAGGCCGAATTGATTGAAGGGCTGAAACCGGGCGGCGTGGCGGTGCTGAATGCGGATGACAAGCTTGTCATGGAAATGAAATCAAAGACAGACGCGGCGGTGCTAACTTTCGGCATGCAGAAACCCGCGGACGTGACGGCGACTGAAATTGATTCATCAAGATTTGGATCGATTCGCTTTCGCTTGCGCACGCCGCTCGGCGAAGCAGCCGCGGAACTACCGATGACCGGCGCACATAATTTGATGAACTCGCTGGCGGCATCTGCGGTGGCGACTGCTTTGAAGGTCAAGCCCGAATTGATCGCCGAGGCGTTACGTTCAGCCAGGCCGCCGAAGATGCGCGGCGAGGTGCTGCATTTCGCGGCCGGCTTCACGGTGGTTGACGATTCGTACAATTCAAATCCGCGTTCACTGCTCAGCATGGTGCGGACCCTGGCGGAAGCGCGGGACAAGGTGAAGCGGCGGATCGTGATTGCCGGCGAGATGCTTGAACTGGGGCCGGATTCGCCACAGATGCATCGTGAGGCTGGCCACGAGATTGCGCGGCTGGGAATTGATTTACTGTGGGGAGTGCGCGGCTTCGCGTCCGATTTGATTGCCGGCGCCAACGAACAAGGATCGTCGGCCACGCGATTGTTTGATAATTCTGACGAGGCTGCGGCGGCGGCGATCGATGAAGTTCGGGAAGGCGATCTGGTTTTGGTTAAGGGCTCGCGTAGCGTCGAGACCGACAAGGTCGTGAAGGCATTAAAAGAAAAATTTCCGTTGACGGCCGGTAGCTAAACGTAGAGCGGGCAAGATGCCCGCGAACCGCCGACAGGGATGTCGGCGCTCCACAAATGTTCTATTACATCCTTTACGATCTGATCTTCAATCACTTCAAAGATCAGGATTGGTATCTCGTAAAGGCGCTGAACGTTTTTCAGTACGTCACGTTCCGTACGGCTTACGCGTCGGTCACGGCGATGCTGATTTCGTTGCTATTTGGAAAGAAGTTAATCAACGCGCTCAAGAGATGGAACATCGGTCAGCAGATCCGCGAAGAAGGTCCGCAGGCGCACATCGCCAAACGCGATACGCCGACGATGGGCGGACTGTTGATTATCGGGTCGGTGATTATCTCGACGCTGCTGTGGGCCAAGCTGTCGGGGCTCTACATCTGGATCACGATTTTGGCGACGCTGGGATTCGGCGCGGTCGGTTTCGCCGACGATTACATCAAGCTGGTGAAGCGACGCAGCCTCGGGCTGACCGGCCGGCAGAAGATTCTGTTTCAGCTACTCGTCGCGATCAGTGTCTGGGTGGCGCTGGTCGTGGCGAATTATTACGCGAGCAAGCATGGTTTGAATCCGAAGTATTCATGGAACGTGAGCATTCCATTTTTCAAGAACACGGCCGAGCCGTTCGGGGTCAGCTATGTCGGTCCGATTGTCTATCTGTTTTTCATCGTCGTGTTCTTACTGGGCTGGACCAATGCGGTGAACCTGACGGATGGGCTCGACGGTCTGGCGATCAGCGTGACTTTTATCGCGATGATCGCTTTGACGGCTTTCACTTATCTGAGCAGCGACTCGCGCTGGGCCGCCTATCTCGATCTGACACACCGGCCCGAGGCCGCGGACTTGACGGTTTTCTGTGGAGCGATGGCCGGAGCCAGCCTGGGATTTCTTTGGTTCAATTCGCCGCCGGCAGAAGTGTTCATGGGCGACGTCGGCAGTCTGGCGATCGGGGGAGCGGTAGGCACGATCGCGGTACTTACGAAAATGGAAGTCATGCTGGTCATGGTAGGCGGCGTCTTCGTGATGGAAGCGCTGTCGGTGATGTTGCAGGTCAGCGTCTTCAAGATGACGAAGCGCACGAGCGGCGTGGGCCGGCGCGTCTTTAAGATGACGCCGCTGCATCATCATTTCGAGATGATCGGGTGGAAAGAATCGAAGATCGTTTTTCGATTTGTGATCTTGGCGATCTTGTTTGCGCTCTTGAGTCTATCGACGTTGAAGTTGAGGTGATGTTTCAAGTTTCGGGTTTCAAGTTTCAAGTTGAAGCTGCGAACCTGAAATCTGAAACTTGAAACTTGAAACTTGGATGTTAAGGGGCGAAAAGCTTTAGTCATCGGCGCGGCGCGCAGCGGGATTGCCAGCGCGCGGTTTCTCAGCCAGCGAGGCGCGACTGTGGCGCTGAACGATCGCAAGCCGCTGAGCGATTGGTCGCCAGCCGCGCTCGATTTGAAAACTGAAGGCGTTGGCCTGATTGAAGGCGACCCGCCGTCGTGGCTGCTCGATCAAATCGATCTCGTAGTAGTTAGTCCGGGCGTGCCGACCAAGTCGATCCCGATTCGTTATGCGGATCGGAAAGGCGCCGAGGTCATTGGGGAAGTTGAGTTGGCTTCGCGCTTCGTCAAGGGCCGCACGGTCGCGATTACCGGATCGAACGGCAAGACGACTACGACTTCGCTGGTCGGGCAGATGCTGGAGGACGCAGGATTGAACGTGCAGGTGGGCGGAAATAGTGGGAC
>DATANL010000788.1:0-4706 GCA_036266295.1 Pyrinomonadaceae bacterium
ACCAGCGGACGCCGGCTAATCATTCGATTCAAAACATAATAAAAGAAGGTGGCGGCGACCGCTTCGATGCCGATCGCGTACCACAGCACCTCAAACTTCCAGGCGATGTAGGAAGCGGCCATGACGATTGACATGGCAATCATCGAAAAGACCATCAATCCCATGTTGCGCGAAGTTTGGTCGCCGCGCGACGCGGGTCGCGACAGCGGCAAATAATCTTCGACTATACCGGGACCCAACGAGAGCAATGGAATTGCGATAGCTCCGGGCAATGCGAGTTGCAGTGTTTGTATGCCACCGGGAACGAGAACTCCAATCAACACTGCGCTGACCAGCAACATCGGCAGCAAAAGATAAACCAGCGCGGCTTTGCGCACGCCGTGAAAGACCGGCGCCGCGGTCGCGAGCGGCGCAATTGAAAAGATATCCGCCGCCAGATAGTGCTGAGACATTTGCAGCGTCAGCAACGCCTGATAAGGCATCAGTCCCAACATAAAAATGGAAATCAGCGCGCCAAAAACCGACAGTCCGCCGCTCCGGTCCATCAGGTTCATCACCGGAATGATGACAAAGATGGTGAGTGACGGATAAAGCCGAAGCTTAATGTCCCGATCTCTGCGCATGTACGCAGCCGCGAGGCGGAAGGTCCACAACTCGATCGGATCACGCAGCCACCATAACAGCAGAGGGTTGCGCAATGCTCGATGCTTTCGCCCGCGCACGCGCCTCGGCCTGGTGGTTCGGCTCTCTGAAATTTTCGCCAGTCCTTCGCTGTAACTCGACGACATCCTGCCAATCGCAACGTAGGCGAGCGCCGCAGTGATCAATAGGCCTGCCAATCCGAGCAGTCCGCCGAAGGGCATGTTGCCGGCGATTGCCGAATCAAATCCGGCGAACCACGCGGGCGGCAAGGCGAACAGATAACGGGCGTAAGGCTGCAGACTCAACCCCTCAAAATGTTGGAGCAGGCGCGGCACAACCTGATAGCCGCCGATGAAGAGGACCGACATCCCGACCTGAGACCAGGCAGCGAAGTTGTCGAATTTTTCCCGGTCGAGGAACTTGATGACCAGCCCGTAGACGCAGACGACTGCGGCCGCGCAGAAGACGCAGAGAAAGACCATAGAAAGTAAGTGGACCGGAGGAAACCATACCCGCGCACCTTTGACAGCGACACCCATGATGGTGGGAAACAGGTTCAGCGCGGTCGCGAGGACCAGAGTAAACGCGACGAGGTTAATCGTCTTGGCGAGCAGCAGAGTTTTGGGGTGAATGGGCCGGTGGACCAGCACGTCGCTTTCATTTGCATTGAAAAGTATGTCGCCGGATTCTGAGGTGACGGCCAAGCCGACGACAAAGAAGGTCATGGCATGAACGATGATGGTGTAAGTGAACAGATCGACCGGCGAGAAAGCAATCAGGCCGGTCATGAAACCGGCAACCACGTACATGAGGATGACGAAGATTAAGCCGCGCGGTTTGCCGCCCCGGCCCATGGCACGCGCCACCCGGCCGCGCGTGCTCAAGCGCCAATAGCATTTCAGCAGCGCGCGCAGTTGCTCGCGATCGATCGAGTTTTCGTTGCGCTTGACAGTCATTTTGATGGTGAATGAAGCGCGATCAAAATTAAGTCTGCGGCTTGCCGCCGCACAGTGCGGTAAGGCTTTCCTTACCGGAAAGGTGGTCTTAGTTTTCCGAAGCTATGCCTCAATCTTCGAGGCGTAGGCTCGATAAGGAGCCTACCAGCTGACGGAAAGCAGAGCCTTTCCGCACTGGGGGCGGCAGAGCCGCGCGACGTACTTCTTTTACCCATCTCACTCCGCAGCCAACACCCGCGCAAACTCCTCGGCGCGGGCCAAAAGGTTCTCGGTCGCGGTGAGTTTATTGAACACATGCTCGAGCGATTTTTGTCCTGTCAGTTCGAGCAACTGCGGCACGGTGCCGTCGGCGACAATCGATCCCTGGTGAATGATTATGACGCGTTCGCAAATTCGCTCGACGACGTCGAGGATGTGCGAGCAGTAAACGATCGTCTTGCCTTCGCGGGCCAGTGAAGTGATCAGGGTCTTTAAACTGAGCGCCGCGTTGGCGTCGAGCCCGTTCAACGGCTCGTCGAGAAAAACAATCTTTGGGTTGTGCAGCAGCGCCGAAGTGATCACGACCTTCTGGCGCATTCCTTTTGAATAAGCCGAGAGCTGCTTGTCCTGCAACGTGGTCGTCGCGAGATCGAAGAATTGCCCGAACTGCTCGATGCGCTCGTTCGCCTCGTCTTCAGGGATGTGATAGAGCGCGGCGACGAGGTGCAAATATTCCCATGCCGTCAGCGATTCAAAGACGGCGCCGGTTTCGGGAACGTAGCCGATGATGCGCTTCACCGCGAGCGGATCTTTCACCACATCGAGGCCGTTGATTTCCACTGTGCCCGAAGTCGGCAGCAGCATTCCCGTGAGCATCTTGATGGTCGTGCTTTTGCCGGCGCCGTTTGGTCCCAACAGTCCGACGAGCTGCCCGTCGGCAATTTCAAGATCGAGTTGGCTCACCGCGACCTGCGGGCCGAATTCTTTGGTGAGGTTGCGCAGGGTAATCATCGACCTGCGTATCATGTTGCTGTTGAGGTTTAAGGTCAACTGATTTGTGTGCCCGAACAAATGAGGCCCTCACTGCTGGGAGCGCGGACGCCCCGTCCGCACGTTGGCGACTGTTTATTTCAAAAGAAATCGTATTTTCCGATGCGGCCGAGGGTGCCCGCGTTCCCGGTGTTCGGGCGTCCACTTGAACAACGGGCGAGGCTGGATCATCATTGATCTGAAATCGAAAAGTTTCGCATTAACCATCAGCTGATGCGGATGGTACTGACTTATGGCCAGCGTTTCTTTACGCCTTCCCGAAAATGTTCCCGGCGATTTCTTTGTTGATTCCACCTGCATCGATTGCGATGCGTGCCGGCAGATTGCGCCCGGCGTGTTTGCGGACGACGGAGATGCCTCGATCGTTCACCATCAGCCGGAAACGAATGACGAAGCCAGGCGCGCGATGATGGCGCTGGTGGCATGCCCGACGGGATCGATTGGGACCCTCGAACATCACGATGCGCACGTCGGCATCGATGCCTTTCCGGAGTTAATCTCGGACAACGTTTATTATTGCGGTTTCAACGCCGAGTCCAGCTTCGGCGCGTGGAGTTATTTGATTCGCCGTCCTGCGGATGAGGGCGGCAATGTGCTGATCGATTCGCCACGGTTTGCGACGCAGTTGGTAAAAAAGATCGAATCGATGGGCGGCGTGCGCACGATGTTACTCACGCACAAGGACGACGTCGCCGATCACGAACGCTTCGCCGCGAAGTTCAAATGCGAACGAGTAATGCACGACGATGACGGGGCGACGCGTTACAGTGTCGAACGCGTCATCGACGGTCAGGGCGCAGTATTAATCGACGATGACCTGGTTGCGATTCCAGTTCCGGGTCACACGCGCGGCCACATGGTGTTTCTCTACAAGCAGAAGTTTCTTTTCAGCGGCGATCATCTCGCCTGGTCGCCGAACCGAAATTCACTGATCGCTTTTCGCAGCGCCTGTTGGTATTCATGGCCCGAGCAAACGCGCTCGATGGAAAAACTTTTGGATTATGAGTTCGAATGGGTGCTGCCGGGTCACGGGCGCATCCATCATGACAGCGCGGCAAACATGCACGCGGCCCTTCGCGACTGTATTGATTGGATGAAAACGCGTTAATATGCCCCCCGCTTTTGAAGGAGAGGATTATGAAGTTACTGCAATGGATAATTTTGCCGGCCGCGCTGCTGCTCGCGGTGATTTGTGTTAGCGGTCAGGATCCAAACGTCAAGCACTATGACAAGGATGGCTTGACTTTCGATTATCCGGCCAACTGGCAATTCAGCGATCAGAGTTCGCCGCAGATGCAGTACATCCAAATGGCGCGCGATGGTTACGCCGAGATTCGTATCCGGGCGCCGCGTGAATGGTTGAAGACGCCGGAGAAAGAGGCCGCGGCGAAGAAGCTGATTCAGGATCAATATGTGGACAGTTTTGTCTCGCAGATTCAGCAGGCGCAATTGAATCCGAAGCGTTCGACGGGGATGACCCAGATTGCCGCGAAGGACGCGCAGGGTGACAAGGTGCGTGCGGTCATGGACGGCGAGCCCGGCGGCATGGATTCATATTTCAACATCATCGAAGATCGTCTGGTCCAGATGTCGATCATCGGATCGGAAAAAGAGATCGCGAAGTCAGCAGCCGTGTGGGACATGGTTCGCAACAGCTTGAAAGTGACACCCGCGCCCAAGCCGTCGCCGACGCCTACGCCGAAAGGCAAACCATAAAATATTGGGAGCAGAAAAGTGATCATAGGACTTCCGAAAGAGATTAAGGACAACGAATATCGAGTCGGCCTCACGCCCGCGGGTGTGCGCGCGTTGAGTGAGGCTGGTCACCGCGTGCTGGTGGAAAAGAACGCGGGCGAAGGATCGGGGTTCGAGGACTCGCTATACACACGCGCCGGCGCGACGATCATTCCCTCAGCAGACGATGTCTGGGCCGAAGGCGAAATGATCGTCAAGGTCAAGGAGCCGATTGCTCCCGAGTACCCTCGTATGCGTGAGGGCCAGTTGCTATTTACCTATTTGCATCTCGCGCCAGACAATGAACTCACCAAGCAATTACTGGAACGCGGAGTCACCGGCGTC
>DATANL010000789.1:0-4015 GCA_036266295.1 Pyrinomonadaceae bacterium
CGCGAATACGAATTCGAACTCCGGCGCCACCAGCGAGTCAAACGCACCGGTGACCGTCACCGGCAAATGGGAGATGGTCGGCAAAGCCGGCGACTGGAAGGACACCGTCGACATGGTGGGTATGGACGGCTTCCTTTGGAGCATTGAAGCCGACGGTTCGCTCTACAAGACCGATCCGGCGACCGGCGACTACACTCAAATTGGCGACAAGGGTTCGTTCAGTCATCTGAAACATCTGGAAGCGATGGACCACCTGCTGTGGACCGTCGAAGGCGATACGCTCTACAAAAACGACCCGGCCACCGGCAAGTGGGAGCGCATGGGCGAAGGCGGCGGATGGGCCAAGACCATTGCGATGGCCGGCCTGAACGGAATTCTGTATTCGGTTGAACCGGACGGCTCGCTCTGGAAAACCGATAAAAGCGGCAACGATACGCTGATCGACAAAGGCGATTTCAAGGGCTGCACCGATCTCGCGGCGCTCGACGGACGGCTTTGGACGCTCGAAGATGGAATCCTCTATTCGACTGAGCCCGGCTCGCTGAAGTGGCAACAGATTGGCGAGTTCAAGAATATTACCGTCATGATCAGCGGCGCCGATTTTCTCTGGATGCTCGACGAGTCGGGTACTCTCTTGAAGGTGGATCGCAACGGCACCAGCACGGTCATAGGCGATCCCGGCAGTTACGGAAAGACCACAGTTCTAGCAACACTCAATGGAAAACTTTGGACGGTCGAAAGCGGCAATCTCTATAAAACCAGCTAACGCCGCGGCTGTCTTTGTCACAATATAACCCCTAAGGAGAATCAATGAAGAAAACCATCCGGCGCTGGCGCGCCCTGACTATTAGCTTTGTATTCGCTCTATCGATCATCAGTCCGTTAACTCTAAGCCACGCGTCACCTTTGCCTGAGCGAAAGGCTGATGCGGCAGTACTCATCAATACGATTGTCATGCCCGACGATCCGGAAGCCGTCTTTGAAGACGCGCGGATCGTTCACAACGTAACGGTCAACGGTGAAAAGGGAATGCGCGTGCACGCGAAGTTTCAGGTCAAGTACGGCAAAGGCACTCCGTGCATGATGATCGCTTATTTTTATTACGACGACCGAAACAATACTCCGCTCAAAGCGAGTTCTGATGCGGATTATAAGGCCTACCGAACCACGAATGGGCAAGTCTCGTCAAAGACCAACTTCACGCCGGCTTACGATCCGGCCGTATACAACGACCTGCAGATCTTCATTCCCTACGACGCGTTGAATATGGCCAGCGGCGAAGTCTACGACCTGAAGTTCTATCTCAGCCTTTACGATAAGGCAGGCGAACGCTCATTCGGTAAATCCGGCTGGTATCGGTTCAAGCTCACGATGCCGTAGGCAAATAGTTGCGGCCTTTATTCGCTCGGCGCGTGGCTTGCGCGCCGAGCGTGTTTCGTGACCATGAGGTTGTCTTAATGAATACTCTCGGGATCGTGGTTGTTGCGCTAACCAGCGTCGTTCTTCAAGTGACGGTGAACGGCAAAGTTGGCTTGCGCGAGGCAACAACCCTCAGCGTGCGTCAGGCACCCGCGAACGTTCAACCGTGCGCGCGAGAAGCCCTTAAGATCAAGGAAGGCGAAACGGACGCAGCGATGGGAGGCGTCAGGCGCACTCCCTATGTCTTAACCAATATTTCGCAGTCGCCGTGCACGCTTCAGGGCTATCCGTCACTCGAACTTCTCAATAACGCCGGCGCAGTCATTAAGCGCGCGACCAAAGAAAAAACGGACGAGCCGATTACGGCGGCCACGCTCGAGCCGGGCAAGACCGCCTGGTTTGCGCTCAACTTCAATGCCGGTGGCGCGGGTTACATGGGAAAGCCTTGCCCAACTTACCGGCAGTTGAGAATTACTATGCCCGGTGCGAAGCGGCCCTTTGTCTTGAAGACCGAAATTCAAACCTGCGCCCGAAGCGATTTCGATGTGACGCCTGTCGTTGCAGGTACGCCCGAATAACTCTGCCGATTGTAAGGAACCAATATGATATCCCTTTTGCAAAAAAGAATTGTCCCGCGATTTGCGTTGATAGCTTTCCTCGCGTGCTCGCTTGTCTCGATAGCTGCGGCCCAGGCGACAAAACCAACTGTCTACAAGATCGCCGAGACCGGTGTGCAGATTGATCTACCGGCCGGGTGGGAGGCCGCCAAAGACGCGCACGGAACTCACATCATTTCCAAAAAAGATAGCGGCGGTTATGTCGTGCTCTCGCTGAGCGTGCTGCCGCGTGACCCGGAAGTGTCCATTGATTCGTTGTTCGCCGCGTTTGCGGAAGGCATTTTCGAAAGCGCGAAGAAAGATTGGAAGGACTTCAAACCGGGTACCGTGATTAAGGACACGACTAATGGAATGGCAGTTCGTGCGCAGAAGATGGACGGTTCAGTGGAGAGTGCGGGCGGCGAACTCGAAGGCTTAGTTGCGGTGATCGATTCGCCAAAACCGCTCGGCATCTTCGGACAACGCACTAAAAAACATTCCGACTTACTCGAGAAGGAAGCCTCGGACATCCTGGGCAGTATTAAGAAGATTCAGTAGGAAAAAAATGTTTCGACTGACGTTACTAACCGTTTGTCTGATTGGCCTTTCGTCCTGGTGCGTGGCGCAGGACGATCGGACCACGATTAAGAAATCGCTAATACCCGCGAGCGGAAGCGACACGCGCAACTTCATTCCGCAAGGGTGGAAACTCGAAGAACAAAAAGCGGCCGACCTCGACGGCGATGGCAACTCAGACTATGTTTTGAAATTAATCGAGGACAAACCGGCAAAGACCGCAGACGATATGCTCAACGATCGGGCGCGAGCTTTGATCGTCCTGTTGTCAGATGCGAAGGGTAAGTTGACCAGGGCGGCGGTGGCGGACAAGTTGCTGCAATGCACTGGTTGCGGCGGCGCATTCTATGGGTTCGTTGAAGCGCCCGCCGAAGTCGAGCTTGACGCGAAAGGCGTTATCAGCGTTTCACAGGAGCACGGCTCGCGCGAGGTCTCGAACACGACGTATAAGTTTCGTTACGATCCGGCGGTGAAGCGGTTCGTGCTGATCGGCTTTGATTATGTCGAGAACGACCGCGCCACCGCGAAAGTGGTCTCTGAAAGCACCAACTATCTGACCGGGGTGCGCAAGACGAACAATCGGACTGCCACCATCACGAAGACAAAGATTTTTCTCGACGATGTCGATTACGAGAAATTTGAAGAAGCGGCTGTTAAGCGGCTCGGGCTTGATTAATCTAACGCGAACAGCGAACCCGTCTCACAGAACCCGCGCGAAAAATCCATTGACCCAGGCGAGCAGCGACCCGAATCTTGCTCTGTGCTCAGGAGCGGCAGAGGCCTCCTGAATCCCAGCCGCGACGGTTTCCGTTTCCGCACGTTTCGGAAAAGCAATGTTTCGATCAACTTCGCTGTAGATGGCGAGGTACATTTGCGTCTCGGCAGGAATCAGAGTCTTCCAGCTTGCGCCGCCATTCTTCAGGTACGCCGGCAGGCGAACCGGGTTCGAATTGTAACCGGCGGCCAGCAGTTCGGGCTTGGTAGCGATGCCGTTGCGTAACGCGTCCTGCACCTCAGAACTCTCCGCCAGCTTGGCCCAGGTATCATTCATGTAAAGCAGCATCGCCTTTAAGGCGTTCGCGTGATCGCGCATGCCGTTGACAAAGTCGGGCTGCAAAGGAACCGTGGGATGCTGTTGGCGAACGCTGTCATAGGTCCGCGGGATCATCTGAATCATGCCGCCGGCTCCGGCAGTGCTGACTGAATAGCGAAACGTGTTGCCCTGGTTGAGCGCGTAGAGAGAAACGATCTCGGGAAGCAGATCGGCATGCTTCTCGTTCATGAATCGGCGGTGGTCCGTGTGCTCGACGACACAGAGGTGCTCGGCGATTTCAACAATGTCCGGGGAAATATGGACGCCTTTGGCCTCCAACTCGCTGGCGGCGTGATCCAACATCGTGCTGATATAAGCCTCACCCGCCGCC
>DATANL010000790.1:0-6223 GCA_036266295.1 Pyrinomonadaceae bacterium
TCGTGTGGGACAGCTCCAACGCCTTCATCAACCTGAGTGGCAGCAATCCGGTGAACATCGCTTCACTCAACGGCGGCGGCGCCTGCACGGACATTTATTTTCCGGTGACGATCACTCGCACTGCTTCGGCGTACAACACGAAGCGCAGCTATCACATTACCGTCAGTGGCACCGGCTTCTCGACAGTTTCGACGCCGACGCCGCGCGAACTCTACGTAGAAAAGATCATTTCGCAGAATCGCAACTCGGTGAACTCGATCGCCGGCCCGACGACAGTCTATGTTGGCGGCACGTACAACTACACCGTAAACGCCAGCACGGCCACCGGAGGCTATGAGCAGTTAGAGGCATTCCTCAACCTTTCGAACGTCATCTTTCAAGTGCAGGCAATCGCGACGACCTACACGGCGCCTGCCGGCGGGACGAATGACAAGTTCTACGCGGACGCGTGCGGCTGGGACAATAACCCGGCGAGCGCGACTTACCGCAGCTGCATCGGCCCGGTGAATTATTCAGGCGGCAAAGCCGGTGGCACGGTCACCACCACATACACAGTGAAAGTACTTTCGACCGGGACAACGACTGCGTCGACTTTAATTATGGATTTCTCCGGCAGCAGTTATCACTACAACAATGATTACGGCGTTGGGATAAATTCCATCACGGTTACTTCGTTTAATCCGCCGGCACCGAACGTGGCGCTGACGAAATCAGTCACCCCGAATACGGCAGCTCAGGTCGTACCCGGCGTCGACCTGGTGTACGCGATTGGCTTTACCAATTCCGGAACGGCGGGCGCATCGTCCTTTGTGATCAGCGATCCAATTCCAGCCAACACCGATTTCAAAGTCGGATCAGCCAACAGTTCTTTGGGCACAACCGGATTGACCGTGGCCATCACCTATTCAAATAACAACGGCACCTCGTACAGCTACACGCCCGTCAGCGGCGCCGGCGGCGCCCCCGCTGGATACGATCGCACCGTCACCAACATACGTTGGACCTTTACCGGCAACCTGAGTCAAACAGCGCCGAACAATAGCGGCAGCGTCGGATTTTCTACGCGGATTCGTTAGAAAGAGCGTGTCAGAATCCCGACAAGTCGGGATAGCGACTGGGTCAAGTGACACGCTGCTTTAACCTTTGACTTCCTTCTGGACCGACAGCGAAAAGTCGGGCTGGCGGCTTGCCGCGTCCCAGTGCGGCAAGGCTTGCCTTACCGGTGCGGCCTTAACTTACGAGGAGGCTATGCCTCCTTCAGTCGCACCGCGCACGCCATCGCGATTACAGTTCCCGGTCTCGAGAACAAGTTCCGCATTCCGCGTGGTGATAACGATGAGGAGCTGGTCGCCGCGGCGCGCGCCGTCGCGCGCGATGCAGTCGAGTTTAGGATCACTTCGTCGCCCACGCGATGCCGGCAACCTGCATCGAGGATCTCAACGCCAGCATTACGAAGTTTGAGGCTTCGATGGACGACCAGTCAGGCGCCGTCGGCGACCGAGTCGGCTCGCGCGTGGCAATCGATCAGAAGCTGGAAGAGCTAATGCTCACCCGCCGCCAACTCATGCCCATCATGGAAAACACCTACGCCGACGATCCAGCCACATTGGCCGCGTGGAAGAGAGCCAGCCACATCGAGCGGGCGGCGCAGAAGACGGAAGAAGAACCGCCACCGTCAACTCCCGCGCCGGCGAAGTAGCGGGTGGGTAGTGGTCAGTGGCCGGTGGTCAGTGGTCAGTAGGCGAGCGGCCGGGGGCTTTGCTGCAAAGGTCGATTTTCCGCGTCCGCGAAGCGGACTGAGTGAGAATAGCCCAGTGCTTTAGCGCTGGGACCGACCGAGGTGCAATTCTCAGTCCGCGAAGCAGACGGCTGAAAACGCCAGCAATGACACCGTTTTCTTTCACTCGTCCGCTCGCGGACTCGGTCATGTTATGGGCTCGTTTCCCAGCGCTGAAGCGCTGGGCTACTTTCATTCGTCGGCTTCGCCGACTTTTGCAGCAAAGCCGCGGCCGGGGCAGTAGCCCCACCGTGAGGGTAATGATTTTCTCAACCAGAGGGGTTGATGGAAAATAGCCGGGGGGTCGAATCCCGATGTATCGGGAGCAGACCCCCGGCGCCGATCGATCAAGGATTCGCACCCTGAAGCCAGCCCAACCTCTTTGACCCTTTCAGGGTCAAAATGCGATTGCCGTCTCATCCCGGGGGTGTCGCTACGCTCAACCCCCGGCTACTATCTCCACAGCCCTACGGGCTGCCGTCAGCAGACCATGGCCCTCTCGCAAAGCTCTGAGGATCCGTCAAGTATGACAATGCCACCCCAAGGAAGGACTCAGACACAGCCAATGCGCTATCGCCAGTATCGCCTGGCTCTTTGCGCTTAACCTCTTTTATGTCATCATCCGCTGCGAAATTCCCGGCTGCCATAACTTCCGCCAACCCAAATGAACATTCCTGAGTTCATCTCAAAGTGGAGCAAGAGTGAATTAAAAGAACGGGCAGGATCACAAGAGCACTTTCTTGATCTGTGCGAAGTCTTTAATCATCCAAAGCCGG
The DNA here is from genome assembly GCA_036266295.1 of Pyrinomonadaceae bacterium. GTDB lineage: Bacteria > Acidobacteriota > Blastocatellia > Pyrinomonadales > Pyrinomonadaceae > UBA11740. The sequence continues at coordinate 2,554 of DATANL010000790.1, forward strand.
CATTCGCCGATCCGCTCGGCGAAGAATTCACTTTCGAAAAAGGCGCCGCGAAGCACGGCGGCGGCCAGGGCTTCGCGGATGTTTGGAAGCGGGACTTCTTTGGCTGGGAATACAAAGGCAAGCACAAGGATCTCGATGCTGCCTACGATCAGCTGCTGCGTTATCGCGAAGCTCTGGAGAATCCGCCGCTGCTGGTCGTCTGCGATATGGAACGGTTCGTGATTCACACGAACTTTACGGCCACCCCGGCGAAGATCTACGAAATCACTCTCGACGACCTCGCCACCCCTGAGAAAATAGAAATCCTGCGTAACGTTTTTTTCGAACCGGCGAAGCTACGTCCCGACCGCACCAGTGCAGCGATTACCAAAGAAGTCGCGCGTCGCGTCGGCGAAGTGGCCCAGGGGTTGCGGAAGCGCGGCATAGAAGGAACCGAGGTCGCGCGCTTCCTTGACCGCATTGTCTTCTGCCTTTTTGCGGAAGATGTCGGACTCTTGCCGAAGAAGCTTTTCAGCCGTCTGGTCGACAAGTCTGATACCCCACAACGCTTCACCAAACTGGTCGGCGATCTGTTCGCAGCCATGGCTGAGGGGGGCGATTTTGGCGCCGACACGATTCTGCACTTCAATGGCAATCTCTTCACCTCGAGTCCAGTGCTGGAACTGACCCAACTCGAGATGCGTCACATCCAGGCGGCCGCGCGTCTCGATTGGAGCGCTGTTGACCCTTCGATCTTCGGCACCCTCTTCGAACGTGAACTCGATCCCGACACGCGCGCGCAACTGGGCGCGCAGTACACCAGTCGCGAAGACATCGAGACTCTCGTTGACCCGGTGGTGATGCAGCCGCTGCGCCGCGAATGGAATGAGATAAGGAACAAGATCGAAACTTTGCTAATCGAGGCGGGAGCGAGACCATCGCCGGACGGCGCAGAAACCCGACCGTCAGGGAGGGTGCAGACCATCCGCTACCGGGACGCCACGCGCATGGTGCGCGACTTCCATCACCGCCTCTCCGAGATCAAAGTCCTCGACCCCGCCTGCGGTAGCGGGAACTTCCTCTACGTAATGCTGCAAAAGCTGAAAGACCTCGAAAAGGAAGTGCTCGTTTATGCGAGCGAAAACCGGCTCGGCGAGTTCTTGCCGCTGGTGAATCCTCTGCAGTTCTACGGCATCGAGAAGAACGCCTACGCTTTCGACCTCGCGCAGACGACGCTCTGGATCGGCTACCTGCAATGGATTCGCGCCAACGGTTTCGGCGTCCCCGCCGAACCAATCCTGCGCCCCATGGACAACTTCAAGTTGATGGACGCGATTCTGGATTTAAGCGATCCAGAGAACCCGAAGGAACCTGAGTGGCCGGAAGTGGATTTCATTGTAGGGAATCCGCCGTTTCTTGGAGCCCATCGACTTCGGGGAGAACTAGGCGACGACTACATCGAAGCATTGTTCACGATTTGGGAAGGCCGAGTACCGGCTGGCGCGGATCTCGTTACGCACTGGTTTGAGAAAGCACGCGGGCAAATTGAACAAGGCAAATGCAAACGCGCAGGACTATTAGCCACGCAAGGCATTCGGGGTGGTACGAATCGCGAGGTGCTGAAGAGAATTAAAGCAGCCGGCGATATTTTCTTTGCTGAAAGCGATCGGAACTGGATTCTCGACGGCGCGAGTGTGCATGTTTCGATGGTGGGCTTTGACAACGGATCAGAGCCGACGAAAGTCCTCGATGGATCAGTTGTGATCTCGATTAACCCTAATTTAACCAGTACGGTCGATGTTACAACGGCGCAGGTACTCAAAGAGAACGACGGGCTTTGCTTTCGACCGTCGGAGAAAGGCGGTCCTTTTGAACTTGATTTGCAACAGGTAATGACGATGGCGAAGTCGCCAAATCCGAATGCCTTCCCGAATTCGAACGTGTTAAGACCTTGGACGAACGGTACAAATCTAATTCAAACGCGTGACGAGGTTTGGATAGTTGACTTTGGAACACTCACGGATCAATCGGCGGCGGCGCTTTACGAAAGGCCGTATGAATATCTGAAACAACACGTCCAACCGCAGCGAGCCACTAACCGAGACGAACGATTACGTCGACTTTGGTGGCTTCATCGTAGAAGTGGTGAGGATATGAGAAACGCCGTAGCCAATATTCCGCGAATGATATGTACTCCACGCGTATCGAAGCACAGAATCTTTGTGTGGATTCCTTCAGTCTGGCTTCCAGACACCGCAACCTATGTTTTTGCAAGGCAAGATGATTACTTCTTTGGAATACTTCATTCTCGGTCGCATGAAGTTTGGGCGCGTTCACAAGGCACACAGGTGAGGGAGCGAGAAAGCGGCTTCCGCTACACACCAACAACGTGCTTCGAAACATTTCCATTCCCGCAACCAACTGCCGAACAGACACAACAAATTTCGGAGGCGGCGCGGGCGCTTGATGAATTGCGGCGCAACTGGCTGAATCCGCCGGAGTGGACAAAGGAAGAAATCCTCGAATTCCCCGGTTCGATTGACGGCCCGTGGGCGCGTTATGTCGAGGACGCCAACGAGCACGGCATCGGCACGGTGAAATATCCGCGCATCGTGGCTAAGGGCGACAAAGAAGCCGAGCAACTGGCCACGCGCACGCTCACCAATCTCTACAACGAACGCCCAACATGGCTCGACCTCGCGCACAAGCGCCTGGACGAAGCTGTCTTCGCCGCCTACAGCTGGGATCCGTCTATAAGCGACGAAGAAATCCTCGCGCGCCTACTCGCGCTAAATCACGAGAGAGCAAAGACCCGGCAAGCGATAGATGGATAAGGCGAGTAACCTCTGGACCGGAATAATAAGGTAGCAGGACAGAACGTAAACAACAGTCACTGACACTATAAGAGCCGCATTAAAGAATAAGGCCGCGCTCCAAACTTAGGGCGCGGCCCAAGTTGTTGAACTATCCACATCCTCACTGAATCACGAACACGTCATCGCTGATCGGCCCATTCAGCTTCACGGTCTTCACCTTGTATTCCGCGAAATAGGCGCCTTGCGGCATTTCGAAGCGTTGGGTGAAGTTCATGGGGACCAGCACGCCGTCGACTTCGGCGAATTTGCTGATGGACGAGCCGAAGGTGTAGCCCTGCCACGGAATGACGTATTCACTGACGCGCGCCGTGGTCGGATCGAGGTAGTAGTCGGTGGTGTTGCCTTCAGGATCGGTGATGCGAAAGCCGCGCATCTTCTTCTTGTCGGGGATGGCAGAGACCGCATAGCCGGGCTGGTCCAACTTGCCGAGCAGGGGCAAGCCGAACTTGCTGGGCGGCGGGATCTCGATGCCGGGTAACGTGCTGAAGGATCTTTGCCCGTCATAAATCTGCTTAAAGCCGGGCATCTGCGAAGAGCTGATGTCCACGCGAACTTTCTCGCCGGCCATCGCCATGGCGAAGGTGGCGGGAATCGATTGCGCCTGGTTGGGCGCGTAGAGATTCGCACTGCCCGTGACAAAGGTACTCTTCAGTTTCTTGAAGTTGTCGCCGCCCATTGAGGCGAGAGCTGCTTTTGCCAAATCCATCGGCGTGCTTTTGTCAGTGATAGCCGGCGGGGCGGAAATCTTACTGACCTCAGCCTTGCCCTCGCCTTCGGATTTGGGTGGATCTGTTTTTTGCGCGACTGCCGACGAA
>DATANL010000791.1:0-4246 GCA_036266295.1 Pyrinomonadaceae bacterium
CGTGCGTTGCCACGATCAGATCGTTGTCTTTCACCGCGATGTCGCGCATCGAGGTCACGGGCAGATTCAGCTGCAGCGACTGCCAGTGATCGCCGTCATCGAATGAAACGAAGACCGCCCGCTCAGTTCCGGCGACCAGCATGCCGCGGCGTCGCGGATCCTCTTTGACTGTTTGCACGTAAACGCCCTTCGGCAAGCCGTTGGTGATTTCAGTCCAGGTCTTGCCTGAGTCACGCGTGCGAAAGATGTGCGGTTCGTAATCGCCGAGTTGGTGACGCTCGACCGAGGCGAAAGCTTCTTTCACGTCGAAGTGCGACGCATCGATCATCGTGACCTTGCTCCATGAAGTGAGCGTCGGTGGCGTCACGTCCTGGAAGGTGCGGCCGTCATCATTCGTCATCTTGATCAGACCATCGTCGGTGCCCAGCCACAGCAAAGAAGACTTCAACGGCGAAGGAGCAATCGTGTAAATCACGCCGCGGCGTTTATCGAGCGGCGCGTCCGCGGCGGCCTCGGCATTCAGATTCGCGGGCACGCCGGGGTCTTCACGCGTTAAGTCCTGGCCCAACTGCGTCCAGCTCTCGCCGCCGTTCGTGGTCCGGTAAAGATATTGGTTCGCGAAATAGAGCACGCGCGGATCGGCTTGCGAAAAGACCAGCGGCTGGGTCCAGGCGTGACGATACTGCGCAGCACCTTCTGCCCGACGGCCGCCGCCGACTTCGGGCGAAACGCTCTTAGTCTCGCCGGTCAGGACATTGCAGCGCGTGACCGTGCCGCCGAAAAGAATCTCGGGATGAAGCGGATCGGGCGCGGTGTATCCCGATTCGCCGCCGGCGCACAGACCTTCCCAATCACGCAGAGAGATTTCGGAATGACGACTGCGCGACGGCGAGCCGACTGCGCCGCTGTCCTGTTGCGCGCCGGTGACCCAGTAGGGAAAACGATTGTCGGGCGCGACGTGATAAACCTGCGCGGTCGCCTGGTTGTACCACGAGCTCCAGGTTTCGGCGGCGTCGACACTGACAATGGTCCCCTGGTCGCTGGCGAGGGCCATGCGTTTCGGATCGTCGGGACTAATCCAAAGCTGATGAAAGTCATCGCCCGTCGGGTCACCTTTAATTGCTTTCCAGGTTTTGCCGGCATCGGTCGAGCGATAGACCGAGGTGTTCATCACGTAAACCAGATCGGCATTCTTCGGATCGGCAGTAATTTTTTCGAAGTACCAGCCGCGACCCCACAGACGTTCGTCACTCGACAACCTGGTCCAGGTTGCGCCCGCGTCGTCGGAACGAAACACGCCGCCCGATTTCTTTGTCTTGGTTTGATTCTCGGGATCGTCCTTGTCGTTGACGAACGCATCGACGACCGCATAAATCCGATTGTGGTTGGCCGGCGAAACTGAAATGCCTATGCGGCCGCGACCTTCAGTCGGAATGCCTTCGTCGATTTCCTTCCAGGTGCTCCCGCCGTCAGTTGATTTGAAGATGCCACCGCCCGGGCCGTTGGCCGGGGTGTAGATGAACCAGGGTGGCCGGCGCACATTCCACATCGTCGCGTAAATTGTTTGCGAGTTGGTGGGATCGAAATTCAAGTCGATGCCGCCCACGTCATCATTCTTGAACAAAACCTTCTGCCAGGTTGCGCCCCCGTCCTTTGAGCGATAGACACCGCGATCGGGGCTCGACGTGTAGACGTTGCCGAGCACCGCCGCGAAGACCGTGTTCGGATTCTTGGGATCGACGATGACGCGGCCAATCTGTTTCGTATTTTCGAGACCGATGTGCGTCCAGGTCTTACCGGCATCGATCGATTTCCACATGCCGTCGCCGAATTGAATCGAATCGCGCATGTCGGCTTCGCCGGTGCCGACGTAGACCACATTCGGATTGGAAGCTGAGACGCCAATCGCGCCAATCGAAGCGGACGACGCCGAATCGAAAACCGGGTTCCAGCTTCGGCCGGCGTTGGTAGTTTTCCAGACGCCCCCGCCAACTGATCCGAAATAGAAAGTGTCCGGTTGGCCAACGACGCCGCTGACGGCGTTGACGCGGCCCGCGCGAAAAGGGCCGATCATGCGCCAACGCAGACCTGAGTAGAGACTCGGATCGTACTGCTGGCCGAGCACGATTGGCGCGATCGCGAACGTGATGATGAAAGCGAATGAAGCAACGAGTGTGCGAACGATTGGTTGACGGACCAGGCGCATGACATTCTCTCCGACTTGAGAAGTGATGTTTAGACGGGCACACACTCTAACAAAGAGTGCGGCCGGAAGAAAATCCGGAAAGGACGTTCAGCGGTTGGCCGCGCGCTCTTTCAAGCCCCGGATCGCGCCTTCGATCATCCGATTGAGCGCGGCGATCGAGAGTCCGCCTTCGTCGGTCGGCGGGATGGTGGCAAAGCCGATGGCCGAAGCCTTCGGGTAGCGTTTGAAGATTCACAAGAGCGACTTGAACTCATCAACGGTCAAGCCAGCGTGACGAATGATGCTTCTTAATGTTCCCTTTGCGACTTCTTTGTGGTCAGGGACGACGATGCGACGATGTGGATATACTTTTTGTCGGAGCACTATGTGACTGCCGCGCTGACGATCTTCTTCAGCTAGGGCCTTGACTACCTCTCGACCGGTCACCCTTGGCAGGTTGCTCACACTCCGACCTCGACGAGTTCTTCAGTGATGGGTGGCGGCACAGGTTCGTCACGAGCCTCCAGACTTTCCAGATATAACGCTATTGCTTCTTTAATATTGTCTGTCGCCTCTGCCCTGATCTGACCTTGAGACACACAGCCGGGAAGGGAAGGAACCTCCGCAACGAACATTCCATCTTCGTCTTGTTCGATTAGTACGCGGTATTTCATAGGACTCACATTTTCGACGATGCAATTGATATTCGCAACGTCAGCCCCCGTCCTTTCTGCCACCGAGATTCTTGCGTAAGCATTTTTCGGAAAGAATGGCTACTTATTTGTCGTGCTATTTCTTCGTGTCCAAATTTTCTTTCTTAGGCACTTCCGGCGCGTTGAAGTCGGGCAGCGGGTCGCCCCAGATGTAATGGCCGAACCATGAAAGGTTGTGTTGCATCACCGCGCGCTGCGCTTTCGGTTTAGTGATCGGATGGCCGAAGCCTTTGTAGACGATCATCGTCACCGGCACGCCGCGGTTTTCCAATCCTTGCCGCAATTCGTAAGCGTTGGCGATCGGCACGCGTCGATCGTCTGAGCCATGTTGGATTAACGTCGGCGTCTTCGCGGTCTTGATGTAATTCATCGGCGAGGTCTTCGCGTAGACCGCCGGGTCCTCTGCCGGATCGTTGCCCAGATAATTAATGGTGAACGGCGTGATGTCGGTGTTGTAGTAGTAGGTGGCCCAGTTTGAAATGCCGGCGCCGACGCTGATGGCCACGAACCGATCGGTCGAAGTCGTAAGGAACGCCGAAATGTATCCGCCCTGACTCCAGCCCATGCAGCCGACCCGGTTCTTATCAACCCAGCCACGGCTGACGAGATAATCGACTCCGGAAAGCACGTCCCACGCGTCGCCTACGCCGAGGTTGCGGACGTTCAGCTTGCGAAACTTCTCGCCATAGCCGGCGCTGCCGCGATAGTTCACTTTCAAAATCAGTGCGCCGCGCGCAGCCCAGATGTCCGACGGATAATAGCGAGCATCAGGCGAGAGCAGCAGCGGCCGATCGGTGCCGGTGGGCCCGCCGTGAATGACGCAGAGCAGAGGATATTTTTTGTTTGGATCAAAATCAGCCGGCTTTATCAGAATGCCTTCGATGGTCGGGCCGTCCTGGCTCTTCCACGAAATCACTTCGCGCGTGGCGAGCGTGAACGCTTTGGTCTGATCGTTCAGGCTCGTGAGCTTGCGGGGCGTGAAGCGTCGCGCGCCTGAGACGAACAACTCGGCGATGCTGGTAGGCGAACCGGCCACGAAAGTGATTGCGTCGCCGGCGCGGCTTAACGAAAAACTTGTCGCCATGAGATCGTCCGGTGAAGACAAGCGAGTTATTTTGCCGCTGGCGGGATCGACGCGGAACAGATGCGAGGCCGTTTTCTGAGAGCCGGAAAAATAAATTCCGTCAGACTTCCATTCAATCAAGTTGGGATTTTCATCGAACGAATCGCTGATCGATCGCGGCGTGCCGCCGTTGATGCCGACGACCGCGAGTCTCGAGTTACTCGCGAAGAAAACTTTCTCGCCCATCGCCGAGGTGAAAACAATCTGCTTCCCGTCCGGCGAAAA
>DATANL010000792.1:0-3779 GCA_036266295.1 Pyrinomonadaceae bacterium
TGACATCGCGACGTTTACCGGGTTTTTTGACGATGTCTTTGCGGCGGTCAATGCATTCGATCTGTTTGTCTTACCTTCAGATCTTGAGGGCGTGCCTTACGTGGTATTGGAAGCAATGAGCCAGGCCAAGCCCATCGTAGCGACGCGGGTTGGCGGCGTACCGGAAGCAGTAATCCACGAGGAAACCGGTCTGTTGATTCCACCGCGAGATCCAAAAGCGCTGGCCGCCGCCATCGAAACCCTCATCACCGATGAAGTGCTGGCAGCGCGCCTCGCGCGCAATGCCTACACGCGCTTTAAGGAACACTTTACGATCGAACGAATGGTTGAACGGCACGAGATGCTTTATGAAGAGCTGGCAAACAAACCGCAAACAGCCGTTGGTCGTGAGCAGTGATCTTTCATGAGCCTTGATCGCTTGATGAATTGTGTAAGAGAGAGAAGTAGCCCTACACCTGAGCGATCAGAGGCAAGACCGGAGACATGGAAAAACATTCGCTGACGGACACGGCATTTTGGGATCAGTTTTGGAACAGTACCCGGCTTCCTGCCAGGATTGATCTTCAAACTCAGTGGCAATTCGCGTTGGCGAAAGTTTTGAGAGAAAACTTGCCGCATGATTCTTCGCTGAGCCTGTTTGAGATTGGATGTGCGCCCGGCAGGTGGCTGTTGTGGTTTCACCGGGAGTTGAGATATCAAATCTCCGGCTGCGATACATCGCCTAAAGGAGCTCAGCTGACTCGTGAAAATCTGCGTTTGAATAGCGTTGAGGGAACGATTTATGAAATGGATTTCATGAGTAAGCAGGCGCCCTTACACACTTTTGATGTGGTCGCATCATTTGGCGTCGTTGAGCATTTTGATGATCCCCTGCCATTCATCGAACGTCATATTGAGTTTCTCAAACCCGGAGGCTTGCTGGTGCTGGAAGTGCCGAACATGTCCGGTTGGCTTAATCTTCGGTTGCTGAATCTCGCGCGCATGCAGGAATTAGTTGGTAAGCACAACTTGAACACGATGAAGCAGGAGTTTTTCAAGTCCATAGCCGACAAGTTCGATTTAGAAATTGAGTTTCTGGGATATATCGGTGGATTTGATCCCGGCATGGTGGTTCATAACCATGATTCCCGGAAACATGGCAGAACCCCCATCATGTATCCGCTATATGCAATGGAGCGCTTGATAAGCAGGCTTCCTTTCGCGAAACACATTCTAAGCAAATTGAACGGCCAACCTCTCAGCAACATGTTGGTTGGCATTTTCAGAGTGCCGGACAAAGGACTAAGCGACTAACTGCATGCGGGCTCTGATCACCGGTGCATCGGGTTTTGTTGGCGGCCATCTGGCAAACCATCTCGCGACGCGCGGCGCAGAGGTATTTGGCGCTGATCGGCTACCGCAGTCGCCGGTGAGTAGTAGTCTGGCGGCCCCGTTATTTGTCGGCGATCTGCTCGACGAATCGTTCGTGCGAGCCGCACTGACATACATAAAACCAACCCACATTTTTCATCTGGCGGGAATCCTGAGCGGCGCTCCCGGTGGTTACGAAGCACAATACAGAGTCAACGTCCTCGGCACGGTCGCGATTTTTGAGACGCTCCAATCGTTGGGTCTTTCTCCTTGGGTATTAGTATCAAGCTCAAGTGGTGTCTACGGTTCGCCGCAGCAACAGCCGATCGATGAAAGTTGTGGCTGGCAACCGCTGACGCATTATGCGGCCAGCAAGGCGGCCCAGGAGATGGCCGCCTTGCAAGCGCATCTTGCTTACGGAATACCGGTGGTCCGCACGCGCACCTTTAATATGATCGGAAGCGGGCAAGCGCTTTCGTTGCTAACCTCGGAACTGGCTCAGCAGGTGGTCGCCGCAGAGGCAGGAGGCCGGCCCGTGATACGCGTCGGAAATGTAACCGCGCGCCGAGACTTCTCGGACGTTCGTGATGTTGTCAGGGCGTATGCTTTACTAGCAGATAAAAGCGCCGGGGGAGTTTTCAACGTATGTTCGGGATCCTCTCATTCGGTGCAGGAATGTATAGACGTGTTCATGCAGCTCGCGAGGGTGCCGTTGCAGCTCGAAGTAGAATCTTCGCGCATCAGGACAGCGGAAATTGACGAGCAAGTCGGTGACCCGCGAAAGTTGTTCCAGGCCACTGGCTGGCAACCTGAGATATCGTTCAGCGACAGCCTCAAAGATTTGCTCGAGCATCATCGTCAACGACATAGGAACGGAGAAAACTAAATGGACTGGCAGCAAGTGCCGGTATTGGTTACAGGAGCAGCCGGCTTTATTGGCAGTCACCTCGTGGAAGATCTCGTTAGTCAGGGGGCCCGGGTCCGCGCGTTTGTTCGCTACACGTCGCGCGGCGACATCGGGTTGCTACGCTATCTGACCGATGACCTGTTCGGAAAAATTGAAATCGTTCACGGAGATTTGCGTGATTCTTCGGCAGTGCATCGCGCAATGGAGGGCAGCGAGTACGTGTTCCACCTGGGGGCCCTGATCGCGATTCCGTATTCATACGTAAATCCGCGGGAAGTGGTGGACACCAACGTGATTGGCACGCTGAACGTCCTGGAGGCGGCGCGACTGACGAAACCGCGACGGGTCATTCACACCTCCACGAGCGAAGTGTATGGGACCGCCAAATTCGTGCCCATTACCGAAGAGCATCCGCTGCAAGGACAATCGCCATATTCAGCGAGCAAGATTGGAGCCGATAAGATCGCCGAGAGTTATTACCGATCCTTCGACACACCAGTCGTAACGGTTCGCCCGTTCAATACGTTTGGCCCGCGCCAATCGACGCGGGCAGTCATTCCGACAATCATCACGCAAGCCCTGACAAGACGTGAAATTCGGCTCGGCTCGTTGGCGCCGACGCGCGACTTCACTTTTGTGGCCGACACGGCCCGCGGTTTTATCTGCGCAGCGGAAGCCGAAGGCGTGCTGGGACACGAGATAAACCTCGGTACCAATAACGAGATCAGCGTCGGCGATCTGGCGCAGCGAATTGCCGGATTACTGGGGGAAGAAATTTCCATCGTTTGCGAAGAAGAACGTCTCAGGCCGGGCAAGAGCGAGGTTGAGCGATTGCACGCCGACAACTCTCTGGCCGCATCGTTGATGGGATGGACGCCGCAGGTTTCCCTCGATGATGGGTTGCAACGGACCATTGATTGGATCGCGGAGCACCGCGATTTGTACAGGGTTGCCGGTTATCACGTCTAGTCGATCGATTCCCGTAGAAAGGCTGCGAACTAATTTGAAAGCTGTCATCCTGGCCGGTGGACAGGGAACGCGTCTGGCCCCCTATTCGGTTGTTTTCCCGAAGCCGCTCATGCCGATCGGCGACATGCCGATTCTTGAGTTGTTGCTGCTACAACTTCGCAATAGCGGCGTCACCGGCGTGATCATGGCGGTCGGTCATTTGTCGTCGCTGATCATGGCGTACTTTGGAAACGGCGAGAAGATCGGTTTGAGCATCGACTATTCCCATGAAGATACGCCGCTCGGCACGGCTGGTCCGTTGGGGCTGGTATCGGGATTGGACCAGCCCTTCTTTGTCATGAACGGCGATTTACTGACGGACATAGATTTCGGTGCGATGATGGACGCGCACACCACGAGGGGCGCGGTGGCCACGATTGGGTTGTATGATCGAACGGTCAAAATCGATCTGGGCGTGATTGAAACTGATGGTTCACAGCGCGTTGTCAGGTACATCGAAAAGCCTTCCTATAGTTATGACGTCAGCATGGGTGTTTATGTTTTTGAGCCCGGT
>DATANL010000793.1:0-4848 GCA_036266295.1 Pyrinomonadaceae bacterium
AGAAATCCATGTGAGCAACCCCAGGGTAGCGCGCTGTCGCGCGGAACCCGGGGCTGGAGTTATTAAACGCCTTCGGCGTTTTCTGTTCAAATCGTTACAAACCTCTGGAGCCGTCAAGTAGATAATTACCTGAATGTAGCGACGCGATGATCGCTGGTTGATGATGTATTTCTCCAGTGCCGGTCGATGCGAAGGATCCGGTCGCTCCCGGTACTGACACTATCAATCACACCATCGACTTTTGCAGCAAAGCCCCGTTGAATTGAACCGTGATGCTCGCTTCGAAAATCGAGCCGAGCAGAATCATTTGATTCGCTCGGCTCTACTTATTTGGCGTGCGCACGGCTGCGACGGCGCCTGGGTTATTTGCCAAAGGCAATCCACGGCAAGCGTCGGTTACGCTTGCCGCCGCGCTCCACAAACTACTGCTTGTCGTAGACGCCCGTACTGGTCGTCCATTTCCCTTTTTCGTTTTTGCTCGATGCCGTGACCGTACGGGTTTTGCCGTTGGGCGCCACAGTGATGGTGGCCGTGGTGGTTAGCTTTCCGGCTTTAGTGCTTCTCAGCGAGAGCGTTCGGCGATTAACCGTCCGGTAAGACCTCATATCACCCGCCGGGTCGCCAGTGAGCGCATAAGGCTTGCCGTCAAACTTGCCGGTCCACTCGCTATGAACCGCGGTGCCCGATCCATCGACGCCATCCACCGTAACTTTAATCTGGTCGCCGGCCGCTTCATATACGACGGTGTGATTCTTAGTCGCGCCTTTCGGAAATTTCGATTTCGCCTCGTTCAATTTCCAGGTGCCCATATGGGGGTTTTGAGCGGAAGCCACCACCGCGCCGGCAAAGAACACAACCAGCGCGAGCATCATCATTTTGATTTTCATATTTTCTCCTCGTAGCGGAAAGCAGATGATAGAACTGAGTCGCGCGGATTCTAGTGACTGTTACATGGTTCGTCAACGGAAAGATCTTTGAAAGATTTGTCGCGACGTCATCCACGTCGCAAACAAGAGTTTGCATTACTAATGAAAGAAGCGGCCACAGCCGCCCCTTTCGAATTCAGAAATGGTTCAGCTCACTCATTGTCCAAATCGCTGTCGATATTCGGGCGACGAGATGAAAGCTTTAACCATTTCCGCGGCAATGTAATCGCCGTTGAAGGCGTTCAGCTTGTTCAACCAGAACTCGTAGCCGGTGTAATCGGCGTCCGGCGCATCGTTCGGATTGCGGCGCAAGTAGCCGAAGAATTCCGACAACACAAACGCGCGGTTCGATTCATTTCTGAATAGATCGGCATTCTCGGCCACTTGCCGCACGGCTTTCGCGCGGGCGGCCAGGTTGCTGCTGTCGGCTGCGCCACTGAACAGATTGATCACCGCCGTACGTTCAGCCGACGAAAGAACATTGCCGGCATTTTGATTTAGCAGGTCGACAAATTGGGCCGGCGTCATCGTCGCCGCAAAGGCATTCGCGAACCGTGACGTTTGCACAAACTCCAGCGCATACGCCTGCTTGTTGTTCTCGAGCGCCTGTTCCCAGCCAGTCTGATTGACTACGACGCCCTGACCAATTCGCTGCGTATCCTGCAGAAATTCGTTGAACCGAACTACCGGCACCAATAGTGGGTGCGGGCCGCCCAGAGCGGACGTCCCCTGCGCATCACCGTACGAGACCTTGTACATGCGCTCGACCAGGTAACCCGTCTGCTGAAATTCAATCGACAGGAAGAACGCGGCTGAAACGTTGATGCGCTTGACTTCGATGCAGGCGGTGTCAGTGCCGCAGGAAGTTATCTCACCGGTCCAGAAATTGAAGCCCGACTGGTCCGGTTCGCGGTTCAGAAAATCCAAATACTTCTGCCGCACAAAAAACGCCGCCGCATCAGCCGGATTACTTCCCAGCGAGGCATCGTTCTCATTGATCGTGATTGTCGAGGTGGGCGTTGCCCCCAGGAACCCAAGGCTCGGATTCGAGAGAGTTAGGGTGAAAGTTTCGTCGCCTTCGGGATAAGCGTCGTCGATGACCAGAATAGTGATGGTCTTTGACGATTGATTGACTGCAAAGTTAAGCCGGCCCAGCGCCGCGATGTAATCGCACCGCGACGAGGCTTTGCCATTCGCGACGCTGCAGTCCTGGTTACCCGCCGCGTCGCTGGTCGCATAATTGACTGACGCGGCCGCCGAGAGATCGCCCGATCTGTTGACGGTCACGGTCACCGACTTCGCATCCTCGCCGACCGAAAGGCTGGGCGCGCTCAATTGGAAAGAGCTATCGTCGTTGGCAATGGTGACGGTTGACTGAGCCATCGACAGAAAACCATTCACCACGTTAGTGAGCCGCACTTGAAACGTCTCGTCAGGCTCAATGGTAGTGTCGCCGTTCACGGTCACATTGATCGGAAGTGAAGTCGTGCCGGGTGTGAAGGTCAACGTACCGCTCGTGGCCACGTAATCGCTGCCCGCGGTCGCGGTGCCGTCCGCAGTCGTGTAATTCACCGACACGGTCTGCACCGAAGCATTCGAAAGCGTCACCGGAATGGTGAACACCTTCGTGCCGGAATTGCCTTCGGTAGCGCGGAACGTGGAGGGAACAGAGACTGAGGGCTGACTCTCGTTGTCTGAAATCGTGATCACCGTGGACGCCGCGGTAAGCACTGCGCCACCGGCATTGCTGAGCGTGAGGGTAAAGTTCTCGGCGCCGTTTTCGAACACCCTGTCGTCAATAATGGGAATTGAGATCGTCTTACTCGTTTGGCTCGGCGCGAAGGTCAGCGTGCCGCTGGTTGCCGTGTAGTCGCTGCCAGCGGTGGCGGTGCCATCGCTGGTCGCATAATCGACGGTTGAAGTTCCCGACACGTCCCCGGTGCGAATCACGGTGACATTGACCGTGCCCGTGCTTTCGAAAGTGGAGATGGACGTTGAATTCATTTGCACGCCCGTGGGGACGGTCGCCGCCGATGACACCAGCGCACTCTGTAACAAGTAGAGGCGTCGCGGGTCGGATCCAGTGCCCGTGTTTAAGGCCAGGCCGTTTGCGCTCCAACGCACCAGACGCACCGGAGTGCCGGTCACGCCCGCCAAAGTCACTGACCCGAGTGGCAGAAATGTATCGGTATCAAAAGCCGAAAGAATAATGTTTGATCCGCTGGTGGCCACATAGAAAGCGCGGTGCAGCGACAGGTCGACGGTAAAGGTCGAACCGAAAATTCCATTTGTTTGAAACGTGCCGGCCAACGCCGGCACAGTCGGATCGACGACGCGTCCGCCTTGCGAGTACAGACGGCCGCCGGCGAACTGCAAGCCATTCGTGAACCCGCTGATCAGACTGTTTCCTATGACGGTACCCGTCACGCCGTTGCTATTGACGTCCAACTTGACCAGGTCGAAGGACGTCGACGAGCCGTTATAACCATAGAGAAGACTCGGCGAGGCGAACGCCAGCGCGTTTATGCCGCCTATGCTGCCGGTATTCTTGTTCGGACGCGCGACCCCGCTGTCATAGATCGTGACGTTGGTGGTGCCATCGGCAATCGCTAATGCCAGCGGACTACCGGGAACGACCGCCATGGCCGCCGGTCTCTGATTGGCGATGAGCAATTAAAATGCTGCAAGCCGCAGGGGCGTATGGTCAAAACTTTGGGTAGTAGGCACCCTGAAAAAGGACCCGCCGGGGAAGGGCAAGAATATGACAGGGAATGCAGACTTAACAAGCAGAGAATTCGCAATACACGGCAAATTCTATTTTGCCAATTACCGCGCGACTGCCGCGTCGGAGGTTTGAAAAAGTTGCCGGCAATCTGGTCTCAGGTACACCACAGCGCCCGCGACAATTGTGGCCACCGCGGCGCCGGCGAACCGTTGACCATCGAAAGGCGTATTCCGGCTCCTGGATCTGGTTCGCGCTACCTCGTACGTCCAGTTCAATTTCGGATCCAGAATCGTCACGTCGGCACGCGCGCCCGCGGTAAACGCGCCGCGATCATTAAGCGAGAGAATTCGCGCCGGATTCGTCGAACACAACTCGACCAGACGGTAAAGCGAGATTACGCCGGGATGGACCAGCCGATCGAAGGCGAGGCCTATCGTCGTTTCCAGACCGATTATGCCAAACGGGGCCTGATCAAATTCGAGGTCTTTTTCATCTGCATGATGCGGCGCGTGGTCGCTGGCAATCGCGTCAATCGTGCCGTCACGCAATCCTTCGAGAATCGCATCGACATGATCCTGACTGCGTAACGGCGGACTCATCTTGGTGTTCGTGTCGTAGTTCTCCACGGCCGCGTCGGTCAAGGCCCAATGGTGCGGCGCTACTTCACCTGTGACTCGCAAACCGTCCGCTTTCGCGCGCCGAAGGGCCGCGACTGCGCCGGCAGTTGATAGATGCGCGAGGTGAACCTGCGCGCCCGTCAACTGCGCCAGCGTGCAGTCACGTTCGGCATCGACTTCCTCTGCCGCGGCGGGCATGCCGCGCAAGCCGAGCACAAGCGACCAATGACCTTCGTGCATCACGCCGCCGCGGGCCAACGATTTGTCTTCGCAATGATCGATTACCGGAAGATCAAAGCCGCGCGCGTATTCCATCGCCCGGCGCATCATTCCGGCCGTCGGCACCGGCCGGCCGTCGTCAGAGACCGCGACGATCCCGGCGTCCTTCATCTCGCCCATCTCGGCGAGTTCAGTCCCGGAGGAATTTTTGGTGACGGCGCCGATGGGCAGCACGCTCGCCAGCCCGGCGCGCTCGGCTTGTTCGATCACGAAACGAGTGACGGCGCCATTGTCGTTAATCGGATTGGTATTCGGCATCGCGCAGATCGTCGTGAAGCCACCCGCCACCGCCGCGGCGGCG
>DATANL010000794.1:0-2589 GCA_036266295.1 Pyrinomonadaceae bacterium
AATCTCAAGGGACGCGTCCTTATCGCCGATGACGATCCGGCCATCCTGCGTCTAATCAAAACCATTCGTGAAAAAGAGGGATTCACCGTCGTCAGTGCGCGCGATGGGAAAGAAGCGTACAAAGCGTTGCAGGACCACACCGATCTGACGGCGGCAGTTTTGGACGTGGTCATGCCGCACATTCAAGGGCCCGAGCTGGTGCGCTACATGAAGAGCGAAAAGCGTTTCATGAACATTCCGGTGATGATGATGACCGCCGAGCAGGATCCAAAGTTGTCGCGCGATAGTTTCGCGGCCGGCGCCGTCGTGTTCCTGCCTAAACCGTTTACCTCAGTGCAGCTGCAGACGATGTTGCGCATGTTGATAGGCAAAGACAGGGGATAGGGATTAATTCGGAGGGAGTGATGTCGAAGCGAAACATCCTGATGCTTTCATTGTCGATCATTGTCGGCGCAGGTGGCCTGTTTATTACTACGACTCGCGCCGCCGGGGATCTCACTGCGAAGGAAGCGCGGCGCCTGATCGCGCGCATGGCGGGCGTGCAGCTGCCGTCTGACGCGGTGCGCATCAAGGATGTTTCTTCGCTCGGTAACGCGGCCACGGTTACCGCGCAGATTGAGACAGCTTTCAAGTTTGATAAGGGCAGCGATGGCAAGTGGCGGGTCGCCGAAGTTCGCACCGGCGATCGACGATGGGAAGACGTTGACCTGCTGATGAAAGCTCTGAATGTGGAAAAGTCTGCGCGGGCTCGCGCTGAGCTCGAAACGGTGGCCACGGCGCTGGAGGCATTTCGCCGCGAGCGGGGCTCGTATCTCGAATCAAAAAGCGCCGCTAACTTGATCGATCATCTCAATCCGCGCTTTCTCGCGCGCGTCATTCGCGTCGACCCGTGGCATCAGCCTTATGGCTATGAAGGAACGCGCACCTCGTTCGTGTTGCGGTCCTTCGGCGCTGACGAAAAGCCTAACACCGCCGATGATGTAATCGTCTCACGTTGATTTCTGGTCACCGGCCCGGCAAACAAATTCACGTAAAAAAAAGAAAGGCAGGGACCATGCCCTGCCTTTCGTTCCAGCGGCGAGTCAATCGCCGAAGAATTCATTAACTAATCCTGTTTGGTGTCCGCATCAGTAGCCGCCTTCTTCGCCAATTTCCGGCGTCGCACCGCTCCGGCGATTCCGGCCAAACCCGTGCCGAGCAGCACCATGGTTGTCGGTTCCGGCACCGGCTGAGTCGCTCCGCCGTACAGGAATCTCTCAGGACCACCGTTTGGGTTGGTAAGCGAGACGGACAATCCCAGACGCAGATTTGCGTTTTGACTGATGGCCGCTTGCAGACGCGCAGCTGCGTCAGCGTCCAAACCGAAAGCATAGTCTGATTGCGAGCCCTGGGCCGGACGGAACTGATTCAACGTGATGGGCGCTCCGTTAACAAGGTCAGCCGAAAAAACTGCGTTGCCGGCGCTATCGTATGCGGTCAGCCTTAACGAATTGATCGTGATCGGCATCTTATCGCCGCCGTTCGCTTCATTGATATTCATCAGCACGCGCAAGTCGCTGGCGCGACCGACGCCCAGGTCCGTCAACGAGACAGTGTGTTGATGCGGCCCGGCGCTGATATCGCCAAAGTCGACGTCGCGGTTTCCATTCCAAAGCACACCACCGGACGCCGAGGGTTGACTACCGTCATGTTGAATGTTCAAAGCCGCGCGGGGCGGAACCAGTTGCTGGAAAGCAGGACTAATCAACACGACGCCGTCCGCGTAAGCGTGACTACTGGCGCAGGCAACAAAAGTTAAAACCGCACAGGGAATAAGCAATTTCGAAAGTAATCTCATCAGCGCTCCTTGAATCATTGTTTGCTATTCGCCGGGAACTAGGGTCCGGCTGATAACAGTGCGTAGCAATTAAGAAAGAGTGCCAAAGGAGCTCTGCTTCCCAAAACCAAATGAACGGCAAATTCCAGAGACGGCGCACGTTTTCCCGGCGTGCCTGATGCGAAAGCAGAAAGCGCCATGTCCGCTTGTCAGCGAGACATGATTCAACCATTTTCGTGTCTTTGCGTCTTGATGGTAAATTCATTGAACAAAGGGGAAAGGATGCAGCAACGCAAACTCGGAAGTGAGTTGGAAGTCTCGGCCATAGGCCTCGGCTGTATGAGCATGAGCGGGGCGTACGGCACAGAGGAGGAACGGGACGAAACGGAATCGGTTGCCGCGATTCACCGCGCCGTCGAACTGGGAGTGACCTTCTTCGACACGGCTGAAGTCTATGGGCCGTACACGAACGAAGAATTGCTGGGCCGCGCGCTGCGTGGCCGCCGCGACGATGTTCTAATCGCTACCAAATTCGGTTTCAAGATTGAAGATGGCGCGATCGCCGGCACCGACAGCCGTCCACAGCACATTCGAGAAACAGTCGACGCCTCGTTGCGGCGGCTGGCAACGGACCACATCGATTTGCTTTATCAACATCGCGTTGATCCCAAAGTACCGATTGAAGACGTTGCCGGCACGGTGGGCGACCTCGTGGGGGAAGGGAAGGTTCGTTTCCTCGGTCTGTCCGAAGCCGGTGAAGACAACATCCGGCG
>DATANL010000795.1:0-5106 GCA_036266295.1 Pyrinomonadaceae bacterium
GTCTTCCGCTCGATGAGAAAAAGATCTTCGGCGTTCAACTGCTTGAGCGGTTTGGCCGGCACGCCCCCGACCAGCCAGCCTTCGCCATCAACCTTGCCAACGATTACTGATCCTATGCCAACGATACAGCGCGCCGGTATCGCCGCGCCCGGCGCCATGCGAATTTCGGATCCAACATAGGCGAAGTCGCCGATCGAGATTGGTTTTGTGCGCTGGCGATTGTGCGTCCATAGAGACGAGTTCCGGCCGCCAATGATTACCCGGCGGCCGATTTCGACTCGATCAGTGAAATCTATTTTATGCCCCGTCGTAACGATCGTGCCCGGGCCGATCGTGATCCTCGAGTCCACCGGATTGACCACGTCGGGATCAGGAATCGAATTAATCTCGTTCATCCGGATCAACTCCGCATAGCGCCCGAATGTGACTTCGTCACCGCCGCGAATGATGTTCAGGTGGCCGATGCGAACATGATCGCCGAGCGTCAGACGACGCACCCCGATAATGACGTTGAAGTGGCCGATGCGCGTATCGTCACCGATCTCGCAGCCGTCGCTGTCGATTATGCTGAGACCGATCCGCACACGTCGTCCAACTTTGTAACCAAAGAACAGGCGATAACAGGGGCGCTTCAGGAACGACGGGAAGAGGGCAATTATTCCCAATCCCAGCAGCCTAAGCTTGCGAGGACGATGAGTCGAGTGGCTCGCCTGGCGATCCCAGGGCTCGATTCTTAGATCACCAGGCTGCGCGTCTCCAGCTCCGCTGTGGCCTGCGATACTTTGTCCTCGGGTTTCTGTTCGCTCACCCATTTCAGAAGTTCGGGAATCCCCTGTTCAAGAGAAACGCGTGGGGCGTAACCCAATAGTGCTCGCGCTCGTGAAATATCGGCTACGCAATGACGAATATCGCCTTCGCGATACTTCGCAACGATCGTCGGTTCGATATTCTTTTTCAATCCAGCCGCTAACAAGCGGGCCACCGTGCGCACTGAAGTCGGAACCCCGGTGCCCACATTTATAGCGTTATAGTCGGCGCGATTACTCTCCAGGGCCAGCAGGTTCGCCTGCACGATGTCGCTGACATGGACAAAATCGCGTGTCTGCTCACCGTCTTCAAAAATCACCGGGCTTTGATCGTTCAGCAGCCGCGCCGAAAAGATCGCGCAAACTCCCGTGTAGGGATTCGACAACGCCTGTCTTGTCCCATACACATTGAAATATCTGAGTGCGACCGTGGGGATGCCGTAAGCTCGACCTACTACCAGGCAGAATTGCTCCTGGTCCTGTTTAGTAACTGCGTAAACCGAGGTGGGAAAGAGTGGCTTTGCTTCCGTGGTACCCGCCGGTTGCAGCGGCCGGTCACACTCGGGACATTTAACTTCCCATTCGCGTTCGCGTAATTGCGCGGTCGGACGAAGTTGCGGATAAACCGTACCGCACGACTCACATTTGTAGGCGCCCTCGCCGTAGATCGACATTGACGAAGCCACGACCAGTTTCTTGATCTTGTCCTTGAAACCAATCAGCGCCTGAAGCAGCACTCCAGTGCCGAGATCGTTCGCGCGTACGTATCTATCGATTTCGTACATCGATTGGCCCACGCCGACTTCCGCAGCCTCATGAAAGACCACGTCGACGCCGTCAAGCGCGCGTTGGACGATGGCCGCGTCGCAAATATCCCCGTGAATGAATTCGGCCCGCGGGTTCAAATATTGCGGCGCGCCGTTGCCATGCACCTGAGGCACCAGCAGATCGAGGACGCGCACACGATGCCCCCGCTCAATCAGAGCATCCGTCAAATGAGAGCCGATGAAGCCGGCGCCGCCCGTCACTAAAACACTTAGCTGTTCCAATTGTTTTCCCCGGACTCAGTCATAAGTCACACTGCCGTCGATGCGCTGCGCACCATCGCGGCAGCATCCTGCGTACTTTGCTGGACCACTGATTGAAATATTTCAAACACTCGCGGCGCCTGCACCTCGGCGGAATATTTCTGCTCGACCGTGCGGCGCCCAGCCAGGCCGATGCGTTGACGCAAGTCGCTGGAGCGAAGCAGCTGAGCCAGTTTCTCGACCCATTCATCCTCGGTGTCGGCAATAAATCCGTTTTCCGCGTCCTGAATAATCTCCGTGTTGACCCCGACCGGCGAACACATCGTCGGAATGCCGAGTGCCATGAATTGCAGCGCCTTCAGCCCGCACTTGCCCTTGCTCCATTTATCGTCGGGCAGCGGCATGATTCCAATATCGCACGGTACCAGGTCCTCGATCTCGCTCTGCGCCCGCCACGGCATGGCTTCGACCTCGACGCCTTCAATTTCATATTGCGGCGTGCCGATCACCCTTAGTTTGAAGCGCTCGCGCCGGGCCAGCTTTTCCAAAGCGCCGCGCAGAGTGTCCAGGTGCTGCACCGTGCTGAAGCTGCCCGTCCATCCAATGACCGGACACTCTTTGGCAGGATCCGGTTCGCGAACTTGGTACTTGTCGAGATCGATCGTCGTCGGTATCACCGTAACGTTTGGATTCACGCGTCTTGCATATTCCGCCAGGTAAGGGTTCCCCACCATCACGTGCGCGGACATTTCGCAAATCTTACTGGTCTTGCCGGCAAATTTAAGATAGCTGAGATAGCCGTTGGACGGACTGCGATACGAAACAAAGATCGCATCGTCGAAATCGAAGACGATCGGGATTCGCGTGCGTCTTATCAAGCTCTCAAAGATTGGCGGTCCAAACAGCGCTGCTTCCCGAAAAATATAAATCGCGTCGAATTGCCGGACTGAGCTTAACAGGCGAAAGCGCCTGGCGAATCCAGCGGTCACGCCTGCCAGCTTACTGGCCGAGTGCCCCTGCTGATAAAGCAACCCGGCGAGCTGTTCATTTGAAAATGGAGCGTAAGTAATCTCAACCCCACGCTCCTTTAAAATCGGCTCCCACTGTTCGATCCGGAATCGCTGTCCGGGAGAAGTATCGTAAAGACTGGGTACGATGGCTAAAACACGCATAGATGATTTGAGGCCCTTGTTTATTGCCTGTTGAGTATATGGGAGAGACGTGCCCGCACCAAAGTCAGCCGGGTTTGACGCCCGTGGCCACCCATCCGTAAGAAGCATTCACCTGAGGATTCTTCAGACCCGCCCGATGTAACCAGTCCGCCACCTCGGCCCTGCTGTATCGATTCTCGATGGGCGCCGAAAAGCGGTCGAGCTGATCGTTCACACAAACGCGGAACGGATACGCGGCGTATTGCTTCATCGGAAATCTTTCGGCGATGCCATCCAGGCCGACTGCCTTCAACAGCCGGTACGGCCAAACAAACAACATGAACGCCGCCACCGCTGCGGGGAATGCCAGCGCGTGCACAGCTCCATGCGGGAGACGTGTAGTGACCCAGCGGCTCGCGGCGATCAGCGATAACAGCGCTCGCTTGACTGGTTGTCCCTCCGGATGCCAGTAGAGATAAATCTGTGTCTCGCCATTAGGTTTGAGGTAGCGCAGCAGACTCTGAAACGCTGCTTCCGGATCAGGCAAATGGTGAAGCACTCCGATGGAATAAATGAAATCAAAACTCTCGTAAGCAAACGGCAGCTGATGCAGGTCGGCCTGAACGACCTGGACGTGGCCACTGTCCTTCGTGTTCTCGCGCGCCACTTCGATGGCCGGACCTAAATCAATCGCCCAGACTTCTGCGCCATACTTGGCGGCATAGTACGCGAACCGGCCATTCCCGCAGCCGGCGTCCAGAACCTTCTTGCCGCGAAAAAAATCGGGGCCGTGTGGCTTCATGTACGAAAGGAAGTTCTGTTCCCACTCAGGATACATTTCCGGGAAGCGCGTCCATTCATAACCGAAGCTGAGAGCGGTCCTTAGCTGACGTTCATCCGCTTTGGCCGCCGCCTCGCTGTCGCCCAGCAGTGCTTCGCGGAACGGAGAAAGTAATAAACGCGGGACGTCGCGGATAATCGGAAAATCAAGGCTGCAAGCGCCACATTCTAATCGACGATCGGCGTTGTTCGCTTCAGCCGAAAACGAAAGCGGTCCGTGACAGCGCGGACATCGCAGGCTTTTTTGAAGTATTTCAGTTGGCAGAGACATTTCGAAGACTGGCCCGTGCGGGCTTGCCGTACAAACCAGCATTTCAGATTACCTGTGTTCCGACGGGTTGTTAAGTGCCGAGCACTTGCTCGTACAGTCGCGCGTACCTGGGAAGGCCGACAACCTGAAGATCAAATAATTTTTCTGCAATCAGCCGCATTCTCTGCCGCTGATGATCAGGCAGTTCAACCGATTCCGTCATCAGGTGATCGACGGCTCTGGCATATTCATCCTCGTTGAATTCATGCACCAGGACCCCGGCCCCATGCTCCGTTACCAGTGCATCCGAATCTCCGACGCCGGCGTTGATGACCAACGGTAAGCCGCAACCAAGGTACTCGGCATACTTTGTCGGCGACGACGCCAACTTGGAAAAGCACGGCTTGATGAAACTCAGTCCGGCATCGCTGGCCGACAGATATCCGGGGACATCGGCTGGCTTCGACGCAATAATTCGATAATCGTTGTCGCTTATCCCGCGCGAGCGCATCAGTTCCCGCAGCCGCGTCTCATTCGATTGGGTCAGCCACAGCAGCAAGGCGTCAGACCTTTTGCGAAGCAACACCGCGAAAAAGTCGGCCATCTCTTCAGTCAAATACCAGCCGTCAATCGATCCGCTGTAGACGAACACAAATCGATCGTCGATCTCAAGCTCCCGCCTGAGGTCTTGCCGTTGTTCGCTGCTGAATTTGAATTTCTGCAAATCCGCGCAGCAGGGAATTACCTCGTGTGGAATGGTTCTGCCCTTTAATCCTTCCCACTCGCTGATGATTGGCCAGATACGTTCCGTGAGCACAACTATGCCGTCGGCGCCTCGCAGGGCTCGTTGTTCGAAATGCTTTGTGATCCGGACCGGCAGGGAACCTGCGCGCCAATGCCCCGCGTCGATATACTCCTCAGCCATCAAACCGCGGACATCGAAGATCATCTTTAGTCCAAACCTCCGCTTCAAACCGAGAGCAATGACGGCGGGAATGTACGAGCGCGCATGGACCAGCTCCACTTTGTTG
>DATANL010000796.1:0-3486 GCA_036266295.1 Pyrinomonadaceae bacterium
CGCCGCCGCAGGCACCATTGTTTGCTGTAGGGCGAAAGGCTTGACTCGGCCCAGTCTGACCAGCAGAGCGCGCGCTTCGTTTTCAACCAAACCCAGCGCATATGGGACTACGGCTGCAGGCGCAAGAGATGTTGTTGGTGCGGAAGTCATTGTTAGGCTCGAAGCAAAAGGATTGCGTTTCCGCGTCGCACCCAACGCCCGGAGTCTCTGTGCGAGCATCTGCGACATTGACGAGAAGAGCGTCCACGCCTGGAGTTTCGCCACAGGCCCGGCGCGTACTGTTGTGCTGCCGCTGAGAACGCTTCGTGGGCCACTTGGTCGGGTGGACCATAGTCAGCTGCCTGCGCCGCATACCTTGCGGCCTCGCCGCCCAGGCGAACGATCTGCTTCGCGACCTCGAACTCCTGGTCTTCATAGCTCAAGCCTTCAAGTTCCAACCCCAGCACGCTGCCGGCAAGCTTGCCGCCGACTGCTCCACCAACGCCGGGGGCAATCATGTTCCCAACCGCGCTACCTAACATCGGCAGTGCTTTCGCGGCTAGTCCCCTTACCTGATCCATCAGGTCCTGGCCCAGCGCCGAGCTAACAAAGCCACCCGCCTTCTTGATGATCTTGCCCAGGAATTGCTCCAATTCTGCCTCGTTCGAGACGGACAATAATTCAGCAGCTAATTCCATCTCATCGGCCTCGTTGAATACGCCTTCCTGGCTGTATTCATCGTGAGTTTCAAATTCGTTTGGTGACTCGTAGTTGCTTTCAGACTCCCCTTCGAATTCTCCGGTTGCGTACTCGCCGGGATATTCGCCGGCATACTCTGCTGCCCCTTGCGCGGGGTACTCTCCGGCAAACTCATTGGCGTATTCTCCGTAGGTCGACTCCAGATTCGTCCGGTCAATGTCGTGCATCGATTCCTCCTCCTGGACTCATAGCAAAACTGAGCTCGCTCACATCGGCGGACTCCTCTGTGCAGCAATCATGCCAAGTCTAAGTTGTTGATTTCAGGTAAAGAGTGGCGAAGGAGATTTCGCGAGACGCAGGCTGAGAGCGAATCTGGCGAAAACACTTTCGGCCGGTTGACGCCGGCACGCGGAAACGGTTGTCCCGATCACGTCATTTTCACGTCATCGCCTTGGGCCAATTACCGGCATTACTTGTTTTTAGGCCTTAACTGGACAACAATGCGGCAACTGATTTCGGAAACGACGCATAGCAGAAATCCCTCCTCATGACTATTGCTATCAAAGGAATCGGCCTCGCGACCGCACAGGGAAATACCACTGAGATCATCGACTCACAGTCGTTTCGCGCATCGACTGAGTTACCGTGGACCGCGAGCAAATCGAACCTTTCACGCCTGTGCTTTCCCGCGGCGGGCATCGATTCGAAGCTTTCGGGTGTAGCGCGCTGGCAGGCGCTAATCAAGTCGGCGCTCGATGAGGTGGTCGGCACCGCTAAGCCACCGCTGTTGATGGCCTCGTGTAATGGTAGCGCAGGGGAAAATTGGGAAGAGGCTTTTGAGGCGAAGGCGCTGCTTGCAGGTACTCAGTGGGCGAATGACGACTTATCCGTGTTTAGTTCGTCCTGTGCTTCTGGAATACATGCGTTATATGCTGCGCGCGAATTGTTGATGTCGGGCGCAGTCAAGGAAGTGCTGGTGCTTGCGGCGGACATTCTCGCGCGCTCGAATCATGAGAATTTTGAGAGCCTGCGAGTGTTGGCAGAGAGGCCTTGCACGCCGTGGCAATCGACGAGCTCCGGATTCATTCTCGGTGAAGCAGCAGTTGTGCTGAGGCTTACGCAGACGCAAGATGAAGTGGCGCTGACTTCATTACAAGGACCGGAATTAGGATCTGATCTCGTCGAGCACGACGGACTGTCACGCGTGATCGAAACATTGTCGCCAGTGAATGCTACGACGATCTTCGGACAGGGAACCGGACCATACGCGAATGATGCCGCCGAACTCAGCGCGCTCGGCAGTTTTGTAGACAAGAATGTTCCGATCAGCGCGCCCTTGAGTCACTTCGGACACACGTTGGGAGCTTCGAGTTTGCTATCAATCGCGCTTGCGGTTGCTCTACCCTCGTTGGCGGTTTCCCCGGACAGGACCACTGACGCCAGACCCATTTACAAGACCGAGCCTCCATGGCCGGCCCAGCATGGCAGCAAAAACATTCTCGCGACCTGTCGAGCATTGAATGGCGCGTGTGCGGCGACCCGCGTAGGCGGTATTTCTCGCGGAAAGATACAAACGCGCAAAGCTGGTTGGGAGAGAAGTGGGATACCCGTTTCCCTGATGAATCCCACGCTCAAAAGACTTGCATCCGAAGCGTATGAGCACCGGCCGGTTGAGCCTCCTGACGTTCTGATTCTGCGTCTCGAGAAACCGCTGGCGCCGCCAACTTCAGCCATCATCGGTGGCCGACTGCTGCCCAGCGCCGTGCTGGAGATCACGCCAGGGTTTGCTTCGCAACTAATTGCTCGCTGCTGGGGCTATCGCGGTGCGGCGCTGTGCCTCGTCGGTAATGTCGACGTGGATGCGTATGGGCTTACAAACGCATTCCGCGCAGCGGGAAAGAACGTGTTCCAGGTGAATCTGAGAGGAAGTGGAGACAATCGTGCAATCGAATGGAACGTTTGAGAACGACGACGCTCGCTTGATGTCACGTTTGCGAGTACTCGTCACCGGCGGTTCAGGCGGCATCGGCCAGGGCATCTGCACTGTCGCCGCGCGCGAAGGCGCGAATGTTGCCTTTACGTGGCACGGAAACAAAGCCGGTGCAGATGCTACTGAAAAGATCGTGCGCGACTTCGGACGCGAGTGCCTGCCGCTTCAGGCCGACCTCCGCAACGCTGAGGAAGCCGGCAAGGTCGTGGCTGCAGTCGAAGAATCGTGGGGCGCGATCGACACACTTGTCAACAATGCGGCATTCAGCGAAGCAGTTCCTTTCATACTGATCGACGACCAGGACTTTGCAGACATGATGGAGCTCAATCTCTTCGCTGCGTTTCGCATGTGCCGCGCCGCAGTGCGCGGCATGATCCGCCAGAAGTATGGGCGCATCGTAAACATCTCGTCGATTACCGGCTCGCGCTCGATCGCGGGGCCGGTTCATTACGCCGCGAGTAAGGGCGCACTTGAAGGGCTTACGCGCAGCCTCGCACACGAAGTCGGCCCTTACGGCGTTCTCGTCAACGCGATCGCCGCGGGAATCTTTGAAGCCGGCCTGCGATCGACTATCCCCGAGCATCACCAAAAACGCTATCTCGACGCCTGCGCCCTCTCTCGCTTCGGGCGACCAGTCGAGTGTGGCGAAGCGGTCGCCTGGCTCGGTTCGCGGCGCAACACGTACCTTAACGGCACCGTGATCTTCCTTGATGGAGGCACATTAGCTTAAAAAATCCGCATGATTCGTGGCTAAACCTACTCAAAGTTTTGAAAATGAACTAGAATTCGTCCGTCCTCGGGTCGACTGTAAGCCTTTC
>DATANL010000797.1:0-3525 GCA_036266295.1 Pyrinomonadaceae bacterium
CCGCCGGCCTTACTGAGTGCAATTGATCGATATCTCATCAGCGGCCGGCGCAAGGTCCATCGGATGGTGCTCAAGTTCATTCATTGGCTGCACAGTCCCGCCGGCCAGTCGGTTACGCCAGAAGCCGCCCAAAGGCGCTTCAGCATGTTGCGCATGCGCTTCAATGCGACGTTATCGCAGCTCGACATATTTGCCGCGGTATTGACGCAGCGCAGCGAACAGGAGACCGGTATCTGGTTGGCCGGCCTCGACATTGTGGCCGCCGATGCACTTGCGCTTAACGGCAATTACTACTCTTCGCCCGGACTAATTACCTTCCTTGATCGTAGTCATGGCGCTGCCATTCGACGGGCCCGCACAAGATTACCGGGAGGGGGCGACAGCCCGGTCGCCATCATTCGCATGCCACGAGAGCGAATGATCGGTAGTGGCATTGCTTCTTCGCTGGTTCACGAGGTCGGACATCAAGCTGCGGCCCTGCTGGATCTAATCGAATCAATTCGTCCTCAGTTGCATCGCATGCAGCATCGGGGCGGCCCGGAAAGCATAGCGTGGGCCTATTGGGATCGCTGTATCTCAGAAATACTTGCGGATTTCTGGTCCGTCGCCAGGGTAGGCATCACTTCCACTTTGGGGTTGATGGGAGTGGTGACGTTGCCGCGTTACTTTGTCTTTCGGTTGAACCTTGACGACCCGCATCCGCTTCCGTGGATCCGCGTTCGCCTAAGCTGCGCCATGGGGCGAGAGCTGTTTCCGCATTCGCAGTGGGACATGCTCGAAGACATTTGGCTCTCTTACTATCCTCCGGCTGATCTCGACGCCCAGAAACTCAGCACGCTTGCCCTTTTGGAAAACACTATGCCCGCCCTGGCAAAGCTGATCGCGAAGCACCGGCCAAAGTCGCTCAACGGCGTCTCGTTGAAAGAGGCCCTTCAAACTGATGAACGGCAACCCGCTCGCTTGAGCGCGTTTTTTCAATCCTGGCGCGCAGCGCCGGCGCGGATGTACGAGGCTGCGCCAACGCTGGTCTTTGCCGTGATCGGCCAGGCACGCGCCGAAGGATCAATCAGCCCCGAAGCTGAAGGCCGGATCTTTTCCCGGATGCTGAATTACTGGGCGCTACGGGACTCACTCGATACCGCAGTCAATTGCGCCAAGCCGACCTTGATACGGTCTGCCGCGCCGTCATTTTTGTTCGACACAAATTAAGGAGGCACCATGGCAGATAGGAATAAACCGGACCAACCGGAGGCCCCTGAGCCGCAAGCCAGCAACCAACTGGCACGGTTCACGAAAGCAGAACCGGGAGATGGGGCTCGTAGTCCTGACGGAAGTAGGAGTAACCCAGTTTATGTAGCGGCAACTCTAAGGAGCGCTGAGGTCGCGTTGACTGATGATGCTGCGCTCTGGGCGGCAATTCGCAATCGCACGGATGCGATTCGAGGTGACAGATACGAGGAATTCGTTAGGCGGGTCCTTTGCGGTCACGATGGTACGGGTCCGCCCGTTTGTTCTCCCGAAGACTCGAAACAAACCAGCATTCAAACTGCCCTCAAAGCCAAACGCGCGGAACTCATCGGTGCGACTAGCGGCTATGGTGTGGACGCCTATAATCTGCTGAAGTATGCGACCCAGGCTTTTTTGCTTCTCGAAAGTGGCGTGGTCATACGCACTCCGCGCTTCCCGCTGAGTGACGCCGAAAGACGGCTAGGCATAGACGATATCGTACCTGACGAGGTACGGACCTTTCTCGGTACGCTCAATGGCCCACTGCCTTACTTACAGCGAGTCCTCGCCGCGCTGGAGTCAGGGCTAGAGTTTGGCACGTCGCCGTTCTGCAAGGGCGCCCTCACTCATAGGTTCACTTGTCCCAGCATGCTCGAACTGATCTGGTCTTACTGGCATGAAGAAGGAATGCTGGTGCAGACCATGAATGCTATCTGCATGCGCTTTCAGAACCGACGTGGACCATTGGATCGCGATCCATTGGCCAATCTGGAAATTGACGCGTTGCGGCCGCTGAACAATATGCTGTGGGGTTACATTCAGGACGAATACAACCGTCTGACCGTTTCCCGCAGGGCCTATGAATACGACCATCATTACGGCTTGAAGATGGTGGGCAAAGCTGTTCCGGAGTTGCGTTCGGCCGACAGCCGCTCGAAATTCATCGAGGCGTTTCACAACCTGCTTTATCGCACTGCCGCCTTTTATCGCGAGGCCGCCGACACTACGGTAATACCTGACGGCTTTTCGTTGTTGAATTCCTTACGCGAAGTTCATCTGCTGCTGGCCGAAGGTGCCCACAACCAGTTTGGCGATCTGCCGTGGACCTCGCGCGCCGAGATGCTGATGATCCAATGGATGTTGGGCCGTCCGGAGATGCGCGAATTCCTTCGTGGCCGCGCGATGGTTCCGTACAGCGAACGCTGGATGGGACAAGTAGACACGATGAAGAAGCTGCAGGGCTGGACGGATACTTCGATCACCCATTTCCGCAACCTTGGCGTCTATGGCGAGCAGATTCTTCTCTCAATTCGTTATGGAGATTGGAACGAGATAACTGACCAGGACAACGCCAAGACATGGGCCCGAGCGTGGAGACCAGAAATTCAGGGTTACATCCACGCCTATATGGCCGCGACAGGTGTTGACCTGTCAGAAGACATCGTCGATTTTCGGAACGCACCGGCGCGTTACGTTCAGCCTTCTTTGCTGCTGGAAGAACGCATCGCCGCGCAAGAATCGTCGATGGAGCTGCAATGTGCTCCGGTTAGCAGATCGCTGACGGCTGGAGGTGCGAGCTACGGGGCGCTGCCCGGACCGGGCCGGCGGGCACTCAATCCTTACCGAAAAGGTTGAGGGCCCCTAAGCAAACGTCGTGTCTCAACACTGCCTGTCGGTAGTGTTACCCATCACGGATTTACTCATGCCGTTCCACAGTTGATCCGTGCCTGACCTGATTGGTTCCTTTTAGAACGCGAGGTGAGTGATGAACGAAGAATTTGAATTCGAAACTTTCGAAGAGCAACCGTCCTTATTGGAAACCGAGGAAGAGGAGTTTCGCATGGCCGCACCAGTAGTCCGAGATCACCGGGCCGCTGCGCAACCTGGCGCCGGCTGGGTTTCGCGGCCGACAGTGAGAACCGGAACAACGTGGCCGACCGCTCCAATTACCCGATCGCCAATCAGACCAAGCTACATAGCTCGACCGTGGGTCAGACCACGATATACAGCGCCGTCAATGATCAGACCGCGATACTCGGCGTGGCCTTCAGTGAGACCGGGATACTCTCGTTGGTCGTCAGCAAGACCGGGATATTCTCCCTGGTCGTCGGTTAGACCAGGATATGCGGCGTGGCCGCCGGCGAGAACCGGGTACCCATCATGGCTACCGGGGAGACCAGGATACACACCGCGCTGGTCGAATTCCTGGCGGCCGCCAATGAGATGGCAGCTTGGTCTTGGTAATCAACCAGGGTACCCACCACGACGTTTTCGGAATCCGTTCGCCCCCGGCCAGGG
>DATANL010000798.1:0-4093 GCA_036266295.1 Pyrinomonadaceae bacterium
AAACACGCGCTCGCACGAAACTTCCGGGATGTTATTGAAGAGCTCATACATCGCCTGAAAGCCAAGATTCGCCATGCCGATCGCATAGGTGTTTGGATAGCACAGCGCGATGCGCAGATGCGCGCCACGCTTCAACACCCAGCCATCTTCGCTGGCGAGTTTTCGTTTGTAGCTCTCGACGATTTTCTTCATAGAAAGACAGTAGCACAGACTTCAGTCTGTGACTTTGGATCCCACCACAGACTGAAGTCTGTGCTACTCAGTAACTACCCGTGCTGTA
This sequence comes from Pyrinomonadaceae bacterium, assembly GCA_036266295.1. Taxonomy (GTDB): domain Bacteria; phylum Acidobacteriota; class Blastocatellia; order Pyrinomonadales; family Pyrinomonadaceae; genus UBA11740. The sequence continues at coordinate 281 of DATANL010000798.1, forward strand.
CAGTCTCCAAAAACGCTTTCAGCTTTCGCGAGCGCGACGGATGTCGCAGCTTACGCAATGCCTTGGCTTCGATTTGCCGGATACGTTCGCGCGTTACGGCAAAGTGCTGACCCACCTCTTCGAGCGTATGCTCGGAGCCGGTCGTGCCCAGGCCGAAGCGCATCTTGATTACCTTCTCTTCGCGCGGCGTGAGCGTGGCCAGGACTTCATCGGTAATCTCGCGCAGGTTCGATGCGACGACCGCGTCCGACGGGTTCAGGATTGATTTGTCTTCGATGAAATCGCCGAGATGTGAATCTTCCTCTTCCCCGATCGGCGTCTCGAGCGAAATCGGTTCCTGCGCAATCTTCAAGACCTTGCGCACCTTCGAAACCGGGATGTCCATCTTCTTGGCAATCTCTTCGCTGGTTGGTTCGCGTCCCAGCTCCTGCACCAGCGCGCGCGAAGTGCGAATCAGCTTGTTGATGGTTTCGATCATGTGCACCGGGATGCGGATGGTGCGCGCCTGGTCGGCGATGGCCCGCGTAATAGCCTGTCGAATCCACCACGTCGCGTAGGTCGAAAACTTGTAGCCGCGGCGCCACTCGAACTTGTCGACAGCCTTCATCAGGCCGATGTTGCCTTCCTGAATCAAGTCGAGAAATTGCAGACCGCGGTTGGTGTATTTCTTGGCGATCGAAACGACGAGTCGCAGGTTCGCTTCAACCAGTTCGCGCTTTGCCTGACCGGTTTGGTGCTCACCCGTAATGATCGCTTGCAGGCACCGCTTCACTTCGACCGGCGTGATGTGATGCTCCTCTTCGACCATGGCGAGGCGCTTTTTCGCGGTCGAAACATGCTTCTTGTAGAGCTTGATATCGTCGGCTTTCAGGCGCTTTTTGGTCAGACGGTCGCTGTAGGTCGACAGCTCACGTTCGGCCGAGCGCACTTCTTTCTGCACGTTGCGAATCGAATTGATCAGCCGCTGGCGTGAACGTTCAGTCAGGTTCAAACGCGCAATCTCCTGCGAGATTTCGATTCGCAGCCGCGCAACTTTGCCGCGCAGGCGCAGCAGCTTCTTCGTCTTCTTGCCGCGCGTGATTTTGGTTTCCGTCCGCAGCTTGCTCGATTCCTTCAGGGCGTTGCGGAAAGTCTTGGCAATATTCGCAATGCCGTCGACGGTCCACTGGCGATATTCATCAGCCTTGTCCTCTTCGCCGGCGAGTTCCGCCTGTTCCGAGAAGGTGACGACTTCGCGGATATTCAGTTTGAGCTCCGCAAGCTCCTCGCCCATCTTGAGCAATTCGGCGACGGCAATCGGCGAACGCGAGATCGCCTTGTTGGTTTTGATCTGACCGCGCTCGATCCGCTTGGCAATCGCCACTTCACCTTCGCGCGTCAAGAGCGGCACCACGCCCATCTCGCGCAGGTAAAGCCTTACCGGATCGTTTGTCTTCTCGAGCGCGCCGGCGGACAGATCTAATTCCAGCTCTTCGTCAGAGTCTTCATCATCGGTGGCAATCGCCGCGGCCTGCTCGATGAGACGCTCGTCTGAGTCGGCCACATGAATATTCGACGCGTCCAATTTCTGGAGCACGTCTTCGATGTCATCGGGCGACACGACATTCTCAGGCAGCTCGCGATTGAGATCGTCATAAGAAAGAAATTTCTTGTCGCCGCCGAGTTGCAGCAGGCGATCCATTACGTCGTCTCGATCTTTTTCTTCAATAGCCACGTGTTTCATTCGTCCTAGTTTTGATCCCCTCTCCCTTGGGAGAGGGTTAGGGTGAGGGTCTACCGGAAAATTCGAAGATTGAATGTTCTTTTCTTCGTCGCTATGCCCTCACCCCGACCCTCTCCCAAAGGGAGAGGGAGTCTTAAACGGCTAGTTTCCCGCTTCGTTCCGCGGTAAGAAATTGCTGCGTTGCTTTGATAACTCCAGTTTTCTCATCACCAGGCGATCGCGTAACTCCCCTTCATCGGCGCGGTCCGCTTCGGCGATTTGCGTGCCCAACTCCTCAATGTCGCGATCCAGCTTCATGAGCCGCAAAGCATCGAGGCAACTGTTCGCATCGGCGAGTGATTCGTCGAATGACTCAGCCGGCTCGTTTATCAGGAGCCGCGGGAGTATTGCCGCCGCGTCTTCGTTACCAGCCATCGCCTCGCTTAACGATTCGTAAGTGATCCTGGTGTCCTCTGAGCCCAGTTGTTTAAGCGCGCGAAAGATGCTCGCCGTCGCCAGGCCTTCATAATCAGCCGGCTCGAGTTGCGGGAGAATGATTTGCCGCAACTCATCATTCGCCACTAACAACCCCAGCAGCTTCTCCTCAGCGACTGTGGGCCGTTCGGTTTTGACAAACACCTTCTGAACGGCCGCGCGGTCCATGCTTGCGCCGCGCACCTGCGACCACAATTCGCGCCGCTGATCGCGTTGCACGCGCAAGCCGTCCATCGCAATGTCAAAGTATTCGCGCTTCTGAATCCGGTCTCGGACAGCACGAATGAACGGCAGCGTCTCTTCGACCGCCGCGGCCTTGTCGGCCGGCGTGTTGAGATTGCGATCCCGTACAGCTTGATCGATCACAAATTGTATATGGGGCTGGGCTTCAGTGCGACGCCGGTTATATTCGGAAACACCACTTTGTCGGATGAAATCGTCAGGATCTGTGTTGTTCGGGAGAACCAGTACTTTGACTTCGATGTCTTCTGCCAGAATCGTTTCGATCGCCCGCTTCGCCGCAGCCACGCCCGCGCGATCCCCATCATAGTTCACCAAAACTTTGCGCGCAAACCTGCCGATTAGCTTTACTTGCTCAGGTGTCAAAGCGGTTCCGAGACTGGCCGCCAGGTTCCGCACGCCGTGCTGATAAGGAATGATCAAATCAAGGTAACCTTCGACCAGGATCGCGAATCCCTGCCGCCGAATTTCGTCGCGAGTCAGATGCAGGCCATAGAGGTTTCGGCCCTTTGTATAAGCGGGTGTTTCAGGCGAATTCAGATACTTTGGATCGCCGTCCGGATCGAGCGTGCGTCCGCCAAAGGCAATCGGTTTTCCCTGGACATCGAAGACCGGAAAAATGAGGCGGCCGCGAAATCGATCGTACGAGCCACCTTCGTCTTTCTTCACTACCAGACCGCTCTTTTCCAGTTGCTCCTGCGTCGCGCCCTTCTGGCGCAGATGAGTCGATAACGATTCCCAACTGTCCGGCGCAAACCCGAGGCGGAAAGTCTTCGTCGTCTCCTCGGTGATCCCGCGCTCCTTTAAATAATGACGAACCGAAGTGCCGGCTTTGCTCTGCAACTGGTCCTCCCACCATTGCAGCGCCCATTGATTCAATTCGATCACCTGATCGCTGTCCCGCTTCCGCGCTTCGAAGCGATCGTCTTCGATCATCTTCGGCAGCGCGACTCCGGCTTTTTCAGCCACGATCTTGATGGCTTCGGGAAAGGTCACGCGCTCCATCTCCATGATGAAATTGAACACCGTGCCGCCTTTGTGACAGCCGAAGCAAAAGAACATCTCCTTGGTGGGATTGACGTTGAAAGAAGGCTTGGTTTCTTTATGAAATGGACAAGGCGCGCGCCAGTTGGTCCCGGCTTTCTTCAAAGGCACATAGTCCTGCACCACGCGCACGATGTCCGCCTGCCGTTTGAGGTCTTCGATGAAAGTTTGCGGGAAACGCACGTTCGATTGATTTATGAACCAGCCGGTGAAGAACGTCAAACTGTAATCAAGAGAAAGACGGTTGTGAAGTCTCAGCAGGCAATGCGCGGAGGCGATTAACAAACACACTAAGACCTCGTCACCGGGCGATGGAATTGACTAAGACGTTG
>DATANL010000799.1:0-3868 GCA_036266295.1 Pyrinomonadaceae bacterium
CGCCGCCGAAAAGACAATCGCACAGGAAGGCCGCGAGAAGAATGTGAAGCTGCTCGGCGACATGCCGGTTTCGCAATTCATCCCCGTGATGAATTACTTCGCTTCATCGTTGGGCCGGCGTTGCAATTTCTGTCACGTCAATACCAACGGCCAATGGGACTACGCCTCGGACGCCAAGCCGGAAAAGAACACCGCGCGTGAAATGATCCGGCTGGTCCTGGAGACGAACAAGAATTTTTTCAAAGGCAACACCGAAGTCAGTTGCTATGTGTGCCATCGCGGTCGCAACAATCCGGTGAACGTTCCGCCGTTGCCGCTGCCGACACCGAATCCTGCGCCGGCGGGCGCAGGTGGTCCAGGCGGAGGTCAACCACCGGCCGGCGCGCAACCGCAAGGTTCGCCGACGCCGCGACCGACGCCGACACCTGCCGATGAAATTCTCGCCAAGTACGTCACGGCAGTCGGGGGTCAGGCGGCGATCGATAAAATCAAGAGCCGCACGGCGACGGGGACCATCACGACCGCGAACGGCCAGAGCGGCGGTTACGAGTTGATCCAGATCGGAGATAAGGCTCTCGAGACCATAACTACTCCGAGGGGTTTGATAAGACTTGCCTTAACTTCAACCACCAGTGGATGGGAATCGAATGGCCCGAATTCTCGTGAGCTGGCGGCAGCAGACTTAACGCGGGTACGCAATGCTTACCAGCTGTTCAGCTTTCTGAAATTGAAAGAGCAGTACACACGACTGCGTTCCGGCGGTCGCGACCGGATCGGCGATCGTGACGCATACGTGGTGATTGCCTCGCGGAGCGAGACTGAAGTCGAACGACTGTTCTTCGATATGGAAACCGGATTGTTGCTGCGGCGCATCAGCTATTTGCGTACGATGGTCGGCGTGATTCCGCAACAGTGGGATTTCGACGATTATCGAGACGTCAATGGCGTCAAGATGCCGTTCACGATTAAGCTGTCAACCACCGATGCGGGCAATCCGTTCAGCGTGCGCAAGTTCACCGAGATCAAGCTGAATGGTCCGGTCGATGATGCAAAATTTGTAATGCCGCCGGCGCCGAAGCCGTAGCGGTGATTCGTTATTGGAACTCGCGCAGTTGCGCATCCAGTTGATCGAGTGCGAGTTGCAATTGAGCGCGGTGACGAGGATTGCGCGCAGCCTTGATTCGGCTGACGATTAGAGCGCGGGACAGGAGCAACGACTGATGACGTTCGCTCTGCTCGCGCTCTTCGCTTGAAAGCTGATGGCGATTGCGCAGTTCGCGTTCCGCCTCGGCCGCGCCGATTTGATCTTCGACTGATTTGCTTTCCCAGCCGCGCGCCATGGGACACAGTTTAGCGCAAGTTGTTAACTTGCGATGACTTTCAGAAGGTGCACTACGCCTTGTTTTATGCACCCTCCCTTACGGTCGGGTTTCTGATTCACTGATCTAGCCGCGCGTATTGACCGGCAAATCACGGACGTTTGCCGCTGCCGCCAGACAAGTTTCAACTAAACGCTTCGCATCGTCGTCATAGAATATCTGCGAGTCCGTCTGCTTGTTGAAAGTTTCCGCGATCCGTTTAATTTCATCCGCCACGCCGCCGGTGCCGACCAGACATCCGATGATCTTCCCTTCATCGTAAGCAATCGTGAATTCATTCAACGAACCTATCGAACCGGCGATGAAAATTACCACGTCGGACGACCTGACCAGGACGACATTGCGGCCTTTCAGTCCGAAACCGGTGTAGATGATCGCATCGCAGGCGTCGGTTGGCAGTTGAAAAGTCTCGACGTGTTCGCGTTTATTTTCACCGGGTGAAATGCCGATGTGAAGAGCTCCGGCGTCGCGAGCAGTCCTGCCAACCAGATGAATGACACCGGTGGTGGCCCCGGTCAATAGCAACGAATCGCTGCGAGCAATCGCTTCGCCAAGTGCGCGCGCCTTGTCAGCGACGTCCGCGGCGGGTGCTTCCGACGAACCCATCACTCCTATTTTCGTTTTCACGACAATCAGATTTCGAAATGTTCAGTTTCAAGTGCCGCGGCGACTTGCTCTGAGCTCACCGCTTCTGTTTCCGCTTTGGCCGGAAATTTTTCTTTACGGTCCCACCATCGCCGGGTAAGAAACCAAACGGCGCCCGGCAGCATAAAGAAAATGCCAACTCCGGCGGTGACCACTCGGGGCGAGAATCCAAATCGATCCATCAACTCGCCCACGACATAGTTCGACGCGGCCATCGTCAAGGTAGCCAATCCGAGTTCGGCGGCAAATACGCGGCCGCGAAATTCATCCTCAGTCGCTCGTTGCAGCAACACCGTCGAGAAGACCCAAAGAATGCTGCCGCCGGCGTGAGCGAGAGCCAGGAACAGTAAGGCGAAAGTAAAACTGGGGGTGACTCCGAACGCAAAATAAAATACTCCACCAATCAGGAAGGCGAGTCCGATGGCCGTTTGCATTTGGGTTCGGGTTTCACCGGCCCAACGTCTCGCAACGAAAGGCCCAAACGCAGTGCCGATGCCGCGGGCCGTGAACAACACCCCAATCCCGGTCGCGGCTTTTCCGGCCACCGGATAAATCCTTTCACCGAACACGGCCAGCAAAGTCATAATCCCGCCGCCCATTCCCCAGGCAGTCTTAACGAGCAGGTACGCAAACACGCGCGGGTGATGATTGACATAACGGACGCCCTCGATCATTTCGGTAATGCCGAGCGCCTTTCCCAGGGTCAGCTTTGACTTCGGGCGTTTGGGGCGATGAGGAAAATGAACGCTGCCGATGATAATCGCCGAAGCAATGAACGTGAGCGAATCGAGAATGAAAGCGACGTTCGTGCCGAACAAACCAGCCACAAAACCGCCCACCGCCGCGCCCAGCGTTAACATTACCGACCAGGTGACCGCGGCGATCGCGTTGGCCGGCACCAATTCTCTGTCGGAAACGATCGAGGGAATAACTGCGGTCTTGGCCGGCTCGAAAAAGGTCGAAAAGGCGAGTTGCAGAACCGTCAAGACGTACACCAGCCACATCTGATCGGGGCGGCGCACCACCAGAAATCCCAATACCACGATCGCGCGCATGATGTCGGACGCGATCATGATCGAGCGGCGGCTGAATCGATCGGCAATGACGCCGGCGCCCGGACCCAGGACCACCGTCGGCAGAAACCGCGCGACCATGATCAGCGCCACGGATCGGCTGGAACCGGTCAAGCGCAAAGCGATCGTGTATACGGCGATGGTGTCGAACCAGTCGCCCATTTGACTGACGACCTGGCCGAACCACAGCAAGCGAAAGCTGCGATTGTTGCGCAGCAGCTCACCGTAGCCGACGCTTTGACGCGGGCGCGGTTTCTTAGCAGGAGTACGAATTCGTTTCTCTGATCCCAAGGTTTATGAAAAAGTGCACTGTGCATACGAAGCTTGTCAACCGGATGTTTTCGGTGTCGCCGTAACGTAAATTGTCGGTTGGCGAAGAGCCGCGCCTAACAGTTTGCGCGAGGCAATCTTTTTGACAGTGTCAGATTGAATAAATGAAGACCCGACTGTTGGCTGAAATCGAATAATCCGCGCAAATCATGGCCGCGAGTCGCGGCACGCTGGTTGTAATGAGGAAGGCGCGGCTAGTTAGTCCCATGTCGGGACTGGACAGGCCCACCGCACTGGGTCCGCTAGCCGCCTAAACATTTAGCATGCGCGAGACGCTTGCCCAACACCCCAGGTAACGAAGGCGTGCCGGCCTTCGTTAGCTTGCCCGTCATGCACCGGAAGTGATTGCTGAGTTGCTCCAGTCAATTACTTTCGGTGCAGGCTCTTTTTGGGGGTCGACACTCGCTCTCCATCAGATAATTAACCACAGAGGACACAGAG
>DATANL010000800.1:0-4690 GCA_036266295.1 Pyrinomonadaceae bacterium
CGGCTGCTTTCATCCGCAGTTTCATCTTGAAGGGTGGATTTCGTGATGGGCGGGCTGGATGGACCATTGCCCGCATGGCGGGCTATCACGCCGCGCTCAAGCACTCGAAGCTACGCGAACTTCAGAACCGATGAAGTCGTCACAGAAACCCGACCGTAAGGGAGGGTGCAAAGGGACTTATGAGTCCTCGTGGGATCCAGATCGGCCTCCCTAACGGCCTTGCAATCCGCGGTCGCTGGTCCGGCTGCTTTCATCCGCAGTTTCATCTTGAAGGGCGGATTTCGTGATGGGCGAGCTGGATGGACCATTCCCGCATGGCGGGCTATCACGCCGCGCTCAAGCACTCGAAGCTACGCGAACTTCCGAACCGATGAAGTCGTCACAGCAACCCGACCGTAAGGGAGGGTGCAAAGGAACTTATGAGTCCTCGTGGGATCCAGATGGCACCCTCCCTCACGGCCTTGCAATCCGCGGTCGCCGGTCCGGCTGCTTTCATCCGCAGTTTCATCTTGAAGGGCGGATTTCGTGATGGCCGCGCCGGATGGACCATTGCCCTCATGACGGGCTATCACGCCGCGCTCAAGCACTCGAAGCTACGCGAACTTCCGAACCGATGAAGTCGTCACAGCAACCCGACCGTAAGGGAGGGTGCAAAGGAACTTACTGAGTCCTCGTGGGATCCATATGGCACCCTCCCTAACGGTCGGGTTTCTGCAATTGAGAATTCAGTAGGCAGCGGATCGCAGCCGCGTTACAATGCCTGCGAATGATCGTGCCGGCGATAGATCGCGCCTTTGATGTGCCGTTGCCAATCGTTTGCGCGTTCGTGGGCGCAGTCGGCGCCGTCATCGGCAGCTTCCTCAACGTCGTCATTCACCGCGTTCCACTTGAACAGTCGATCGTCTTTCCCAACTCCGCGTGTCCCAAGTGCCACACGGCCATCAAGCCCTACGACAACGTTCCCATCCTTAGCTATTTGATTCTGCGCGGGCGTTGCCGCAATTGCGGTGTGCACATCTCCGCACGCTATCCGGCGGTTGAAGCATTGACCGCAATTTTGTTCGCTGCGGTCGCCTGGCATGATGGCTTATCGGTCGCGCTCGGGTTCGATCTGATTTTCGTCGCGTCAATGGTTGCGCTTATCTTCATCGACGCTGAGCACATGATTTTGCCGAACGTGATTACCTATCCCGGCTTTTTCTTCGCCCTCATCACGCGAATCATCATTCCCTACTTCGCCGGCCCCGCGCACTTCGACGACTTGCCACAGCTGCTGACGCTCATGCCGTCGCTGCCGGTTTGGCTGGTCTCGCTCATCGGAGCAGCGTTGGGCGCACTGGCCGGTGGCGGCACGCTGTGGTTCATGGGTTTCATGTGGGAGAAGCTGCGCGGCGTCGAAGCAATGGGCTTCGGCGACGTCAAGATGATGTTTATGGTGGGCGCGTTTCTTGGCTGGCGATTAACGATCTTGACGATTCTGCTCGGAGCTCTGACCGGATCAATCGCCGGAATCGTGGTGATGTATCGTCGCGGCCGCAACATGCAGATGATGCTGCCATTCGGAATCTTTCTCGGAATCGGATCGATCGTTTCGCTCCTGTTGGGCTCGCGCATCATCAACTGGTACGCGTCGCTATTTCGCTAATCAATGTACGCCAGCCGGTTACAGATCGTTTTGGCTATCGTCGCTGCGTTCTTCCTGCTCGGCACGATCGCGATCTTTATCGTCTTCGCCGTCGCGCCGGACACGGCGCTTGTTTACCGGCCACTGTTACTGACCGGTTTTGTCGTCATGGTCTTTGTCAGCATGGTTTGCATGGCTGTGCTGATGCGCGGCCTGCTGCGGCCATACAACCAACTAATCGGCGAAGCCCAACGCGCGCCGGTCGCACATTCGGGCAAGCGCCAGAACGAAGCGGCGTTCGTGCTCGAGACGTTTCAATCGGTGATTGTGCAGCTTCAGCAGCAGCAGCAGGAGTTAAAGCGGCTCAGCGATCACGCGAGTCAGCGAGCTGATTCAGCCGAAGCGTTTAGCGATCATATCGTCGCCAGCATGCCCACGGGCTTGCTCGCGTTCGACGCAACGGGCCAACTTACGCTCATGAACGGGCCGGCGCACGCTCTTTTTCCCGGATCTCAAAATGTCGACGGCAAGCATTTCAAACAGGTTCTGGCCGGCGCGCCTGCCCTCGTCGATTTGCTGGAGAAGTGCCTCTCGACCGGACGCGTTTATCGACGCGAAGAGATCGAAACCACAAACGGCCTGGAACCGACAAAGAGATTAGGCGCGACAATCGCGCCGATCGAGCCGACTTCCGAGACGGCCGCGCGCGGCGCGCTTTGCCTGGTGACTGACATTACGGAAGTATCGCGTTTGCGCGAGCAGGTCGCCTTGAAAAACAACCTCGAGAGTTTAGGCGAAATGTCCGCAGGTCTCGCACATGAATTCAAGAACGCGATGGCCGCGCTGCACGGCTACGCGCAATTCCTGCAAACGATCGATCAGGACGAGCAGGGACGCTCGGCCACCGAAGCGCTCTTGCAGGAAGTAAGAAACCTCTCGGAAATGACCACCGCGTTTCTAAACTTTGCGCGGCCGCAGACACTGCAACTCGAAGACGTTTCAGTTGATGAATTGATTCACGAATGCATTCGCGAGTTAACGCCGCTCTTTGAATCAAGAAATGTCGAGTGCATCAGGACCCCGACCGTAAGGGAGGGTGCTCTTCCGTTAGAAGTCCGCGCCGACAATCGCATGCTGCGCCAGGCCCTCCTCAATCTAATCCGAAACGCAGCCGAAGCGATCACAGAAGATCAGGCCGAACGTCAGGTAACCATCGAGAGCTTCGCCGAACAAGCCGATGGAAGGCCGTGGGCGCGTATTTCAATTTCCGACACCGGCCCGGGAATCGCAGCTGCTGATCTTAAAAAGATTTTCATTCCCTTCTTCACGACTAAATCGCATGGGCACGGGATCGGCCTCGCCCTGGCGCATCGAGTAATCACCGAACATGGCGGGACCTTGACCGCCGCCAGTTCATCAACCGGCGCAGTGTTCACGATTCGCCTCCCATGTTCGTCTAATTGAGCACCGACATGACTCCTACGCCGCAAACAATCGATGAAGTCCTCGTCGAACTCGACCTGATAATCCATCAAGCACGTGAGACGCGCGATCGACTTGGATATTTTGCGGTGCTCTATCGCAACGTCACCATCAAAGTGAAAGAAGGCATCGCGGCCGGCCTGTTTGAAGATGGCGCGCGGATGGAAAAGCTCGACGTCACTTTTGCGAACCGTTACCTGACTGCGCTCGACAGCTTCAAACACGGCCGGCCTTTGAGCAGGTGCTGGCTGGTCTGCTTTCAACTCGCGAGGCAGTGGCGGCCAATCATTCTCCAGCAGCTGCTGGCCGGGATGAATGCGCATATTAATTTTGATCTCGGAATCGCCGCACAGTCGGTCGCGCCGGGCGCGGAGCTTGAGTCGCTCAGGAATGATTTCAACGTCATCAACGGAGTTCTCGGTGGGATGATTGTTAAGGTCCGCAGCGACGTCGAAGAAGTCTCGCCGTGGATCAAGTTTCTCGATCGGATCGATCCTTCCGGCGAAGACGCCCTGATAAACTTCAGCCTGGGTAAGGCCCGCACCAGCGCCTGGCTGGTCGCGAACATAGTTAATTCAACTCCCACGGAACATCTTGCACGCAAGCTAACCATCCTCGACGACGGTGTCGCGATTCTCGGGTCGCTTATCGGAAATCCGCGCACCTGGCTCCTCAGCGCCGGCCTTTATCTGATCCGGCTTCGCGAGAGCAACGACGTCCCACGTGTTATCGACGTCCTGAGCCAAACGTAAAATTTATTTTGAATTGACCGTTAGGATCATGATTTCCGGCGGCACGCGAAAGCGGACGCGCATGATGCTCGTGCCGATGCCCGTCGTTACGTACATGTGATGGCCATTCTCGAAAATGTGACCCGCGGTGTACTTTGAACCAAAGCGCGAAGGCACTATCGGAGTCCCGACGAGAGGGATATTTACCTGACCGCCGTGAGTGTGCGCTGCAAGCAACAGCGGCACGACCTGAGGCACAGTCGGAAAGACATCTGGATTATGAGAGAGGGCGATGATCGTCGAACCCTCAGGTGCTTTGTCGATGGTCGCCGTGACATGCTGCGGACGCGTCCAAAGATCTGCGAGCCCGGCCAGCCAAAACGATTTGCCGCGCCAGTTCAACTCCTTAACTTCATCATCGAGAACCGGAATGCCTTCGTTCTCGAACGCGTGACGTACCTTTTCGCCGTTGTACCACCAATCGTGATTTCCCAGGATGACGTAAACACCCAGCGGCGCTTTTAAATTTTTCAGGTAGCGCGCGGTCACCTCGGGCTCGACGTGGTTAGGATTATCTCGCCCGCCCTGCATGTAGTCCCCGAGCAAAACGATCACGTCAGGATTCTGGGCGTTGGTCAGGTCGACGATTTTCTGCAGCTTGGCTTCATTGATATAACGCGTGTCCGTGTGCACGTCGCCAATCATCGCGATGCGCAAGCCGCTGAGTTCTTTGGGCCATGAATCGATCATGATGGCGTCATGATGGACGACCAAACGATTCGGCTCGATGAAGAAAGCCCAGATCGCAGATGCACCGGCCGACAGCAGGATGACGAGGAGGCTGATGCGAAAC
>DATANL010000801.1:0-5971 GCA_036266295.1 Pyrinomonadaceae bacterium
GGCGAACTTCGATCTGACGCTGGAGATCACCGACGACGGCGACCAGCTGGTTTGCCTTTTTGAATCAAACGCGGATTTGTTCGAGCGCGACACGATCGCGCGGATGATGACGCATTTTCAAAATGTCCTGGCAGGCATGACCGTCCATCCCGAGCAGAAGATTTCTGACGTTCCGTTGCTGAGTGAAGGCGAACGGCGCCAGTTACTGGTGGAATGGAACGACACGAAGACTGAATATCCCTCGACGCAAAGCATTCAGGAGTTATTCGAAGAGCAAGCCTCATCGACGCCAGAGGCGCCGGCTTTGATTTGGGATGACGGTGAGTTGGCCTATCGCGACTTGAACGCTCGCGCAAATCAACTTGCGCGCTACCTTCGCGATCGTGGCGTTAAGGCCGACACTCGGGTCGCCGTCTGTATGCACCGCTCGCCTGACTTGATCGTCGCAGTGTTGGCGATCTTGAAGGCGGGCGGTGCTTACGTTCCGCTCGATCCGGCTTATCCGCAAAACCGTCTGGAGTTCATGATGACAGATTCCGGCGCGCCGCTGATGCTCACGCAAACTGCGATCGCTGCTCAGCTGCCGGCGAATGATTCCGTGATCTGCATCGATGCACTCGGAGATCGACTGAGCCGGCAGAGCGAAAGCAATCTCAAATGTGCAAGTGGCGCCGACAACCTCGCGTACGTCATGTACACATCGGGCTCGACGGGAAATCCCAAAGGCGTCACGGTTACGCATCGCAATGTGGTGCGGCTGGTGAAGAACACGAATTACGCTTCTTTCTCGCCCGATGAAGTTTTCCTGCAGGCCTCGACGATTTCATTTGACGCTTCGACGTTTGAGATCTGGGGCAGCCTGCTGAACGGCGCGCGTCTGGTGATGTTGCCGGCGGGTCCGCCTTCATTGAAGGAACTGGCCGACGCAATCAAGCGTCATAAGGTCACCACGCTGTGGCTGACGGCCGGTCTGTTTCATCTCATGGTTGATAACCATCTCGACGATCTGCGCGGGCTGCGACAACTGCTGGCCGGCGGCGACGTCCTGTCGGTGCCGCACGTCAAGAGAGTTTTCCAGGAGCTGCCGAATTGCCGCTTGATCAACGGCTATGGACCGACCGAGAACACCACCTTCACGTGTTGCTATCCGCTGAACGATCTGTCGAAGGTGAACGGATCAGTGCCGATTGGGTTCCCGATTTCGAATACCTCCGTTTACGTACTTGATCGTCACTCGAACCCGGTGCCGGTTGGCGTCCCGGGCGAACTCTACATCGGTGGTGACGGTCTGGCGCGCGGTTATCTCGACCGGCCGGAACTGACGGACGAACGGTTCGTGCGCAATCCGTTTTCAGTCAACGAGGATCGACTTTATCGCACCGGCGATCTGGTCCGTTACAAGGCTACTGGCGAAATTGAATTCATTGGCCGCGTCGACAATCAGGTTAAGGTGCGCGGCTTTCGCATTGAGCTCGGCGAGATTGAAGCCGCGTTAATGCAACACCGCGGCATTCGCGAAGCCGTCGTCGTGGCGCGCAAAGACAGCGGCGACAAACATCTGGTCGGATACCTGGTGCCGCGCCACGGCGATCTGCGCACTGAAGAAGTGCGTGAGTTTCTGCAAACGCGTCTGCCCGAATACATGGTCCCTTCCGTGTTCGTGACGCTCGCAGCTTTGCCGCTTTCACCGATGGGCAAAATCGATCGCCGCGCCTTGCCGGAACCCAACGAGATTCAGCGCGAAATCGAAAATGGTTTCATTGCCCCGGTCGACGAATTGGAATTGAAGTTGACACGTCTCTGGGAGCAGGTCCTGCGGGTCAGCCCGATTGGCACCGACGAAAATTTCTTCGAGCTGGGCGGTCATTCGCTGCTGGCGGTGAAGCTGTTCGCCGAAATCGAAAAGAATTTTGGAAAGAACCTGCCGCTGGCCACTCTGTTTCAGGCGCCGACCGTGGGCCAACTTGCGCGCGTGCTGCGCGATGAAGGCTGGCAAGACGGATGGTCGTCGCTGGTGCCCATCAACGCCGGCGGAGCACGTACGCCCTTCTTCTGCGTTCACGCGGCCGGCGGTAACGTGCTCGAGTATCACGATCTCGCACGCTTGCTCGGACCGGATCAGCCATTCTACGGATTGCAGGCAAAAGGACTCGACGGGAAATCCGATCCGCACACATCGATTAAAGAGATGGCCGCGCACTACATCAAAGAGATGCGCGAAGTTCAGCCGATCGGTCCATACCTGCTGGGCGGCCGTTCATCCGGCGGGACGATTGCGTTCGAGATGGCTGTTCAGCTCGCAGCGCAGGGAGAGAGGGTTGCGCTGCTCGCGCTGTTCGACACTTTCCCGGCCGGTTACTTCAAGCTGCTGGACCCGTCATTAGGTCAGCGATTGTCGCGGCGCGCGAAGAAATGGCAGACTCACATCGTCAACCTGCGGTCGCTCACAGCGATCGAGAAGCTGCGGTACGTCGTCACCAAACTTCAGTACGCGCCGGCGAAAGCGAAACACAAAATTTATCGCCGGGCTTACAAGATTTATCAGAAGTTCGGGAAGCCGCTGCCGATCGTTTTGCAGAACATCGAGGAGATCAATTTTGCCGCGGTGAAAGATTACCAGCCGCAGATTTATTCAGGCGACGTAACGCTGTTTTTGGCGACTGATCTCACGGCCGACTACGATTCGCAGGACGGCTGGCGCGAACTCGTCAAAGGACGTATCCACACTCGCGAAGTCCCGGGCAACCACCTGAATATAATCAAAGAACCCGGTGTGCGGGTCCTGGCTGAGAAGTTGCGCGCAGCCATCGCTCAGGCCGAACGTTAAGCAACGTTTCCATCCTTCGTCCTTTACGACTCTGCTCACTCCGGCGATTTGACGCTCTTCCAGGTGATGGTCACGCTCTTTAGCGGGACCAACGCCTCAACGCGAAATAGCGCGTACAGGTTCGTGTTGGAATCGGTGGTGTGCACTGCATACATGTGCCCGACTAGCGCTCTGACTTCCGGTTCGAGGCTTTGCACTGGCGGCGCGAGCAGCACCGGCACCTGGAAGTTGTCGGTCCAATTCAATGCGCCCATGTCCATGATGCGGCTGCGATCGCCGCCCGCCAGCGAGACGTCGAATTCGTCTTTGTCGGGACTATTGCCAAACAGAATGTCCCAATCATTTAGCGTGAGCGGTAGCGATTCCTGACCGTTCACGCCGTACTCGAAACTAAAACACGCATCGGCAAAATTATCGACGCCGTTAACGACCGCGCGGTGGGCGAGAGTTACCTGCCGTGGCTCGGCCTGGGCCTTCACGTTGAAGAGCGCTTCGTTGCTGGTCTGCCCTCGCAACGTAACACTGATCGAGATGTCGCCTGCGTTCGCCAATTCGTCGGGCAGCTTGACGATGAACTGGGTAATCGAATTGTCCCACGGCACCTGTCCGTAAAATTCAATACTTAGGGTGTAGTTTTTGGAACTCGAATCGCGGGCTTTGACGCTTACCGAGGTGATCGATTCACCCGCGTTCAGCTGCATATTGATGCCAAAGAACGCGACGCGCGTGCGGTGATCCTGTCTGAAGTTGTTCACCGTGACGACCGGCAGGGGATCGCGCACGCGCGTCACCGAATCGAACGCAATCGCCCGGGTTGAATTTTCATCGGTAAGCAGGACCGGGGCCGGTGTCGCCTGGCCGTGAACGCACTGCGCACCTGTGATCAGACAAATCAGGAAGGAAGAAACGGCGAAAATCTCTTTAGCGGTTCTCATCTCGTTGCCTTTCTTAACTACTCAACGATCTGGTTCTGCCGCGATTCGCTGTCAGCCAGGAGTTGCCACTGCGCACGCGTGAAGGGGTTACTTTGGCTTGGGATAATACCACTCAAAGCCGCTGAAACGTTAGGTTTCCCGCGGGCCGAAAATAGAACCGGCGGCGCATTCCTCATTTATTTAACCTAGCGGTCCAAGTTCGCCATGTCTGTCCAATTGAGGCACAAAGTCCGAGCCAATCCGACGAGAGCACTAATCAGTTTTGCGATTTGCGCCGTGTTCTTTCTGTTCGTCGTGGCGCGGGTTTCGGCCCAGTGTAATTCCGAACGATGGCCTGTGAAGACGGGCACGGACGCAGATGCTGACTTACTCAATTTGAATTCTTCGACGCCGACGACGATCGCCAACCTGAGAGCGATCTCGGCTCCGGGCACCATTCCCGAAAGCACTCGAATCAAGCCGACCGAGACGACGGTTTGGGTCATCAGCGCAACGCTGGTGAAGTTCATTCGCGCGTACGATTCTGATTACCACATGGTGTTCGCCGACAGCGCGGGCCGGACGATGATTGCCGAGATTCCCGATCCGAATTGCGTCGGGCCGGGTAGTCCATTTGCCGTGGGCATCGCGCATGCGCGCGCGCAGTTTGATGCCAGGTTCACGGCAACGCAGGATTTTCAGACGGTGAATGTGCCGGTGCAGATAACCGGTGTCGGCTTCTTTGATTACCAGGAAGGGCAGGAAGGCATCGCGCCCAATGGTATTGAACTGCATCCGATCATCGACATCGTCTTCAATCCATCATTCACGATTTCTTCGTCCACGCAGTCGCTGACGATTGCGCGTGGCAATGCCGGCGGCGCGACGATTACGTCCGCGCTGTCAGGAAATTTCAACTCGACCATCTCGCTGTCGGCGAGCGGTTTGCCTTCCGGGGCCACCGCGACGTTTGCGCCCGCATCGTTCGGTGCGCCGGGAAGTGGCTCTTCAAATTTGACGATAGCAGCCGGCGCATCGACACCACCCGGAACTTATAACGTGACCGTGAGCGGCACCGGCGGCGGTCAGACGCATTCGATGAACATAAATGTGACGATCACCACCGCGCAGCAGTTGTTGGCGAATGCGGGGTTCGAAAATGGATCGGGCAGCCCGACGCCGTGGGCAGTGACCGCGGGAGTGATCGACAACTCGGGATTTGAAGCGCCGCACACCGGATCATGGAAAGCCTGGTTGAATGGTTACGGATCGGCGCACACAGATTCGATCCTGCAACCGGTCAGCATTCCTTCGACGGCGACCAACGCGACGCTTTCATTCTGGTTGCATATCGATACGAAAGAGACGGCGGCGGTAGCGAACGATACTTTGCGCGTGCAGGTTCGGAATTCATCGGGCGCGGTCCTTTCGACGTTAGCGACTTATTCGAACTTGAATGCGGCGAATGGATACAGCCAGGTTTCGTTCGACGTCACGTCGTACAAAGGGCAAGCCATTCAGGTGTATTTAGTCGGCGTTGAGAACTCGTCGCTGAAGACATCGTTTGTGGTCGATGACTTTGCGTTGGCGGTGACGACCTCAGGGGCGCCATCTGATTTTACGATCTCAGCGTCACCCTCAGCTTTGTCTATCGCGCGCAGCGGTTCGGGCGCGTCCACGGTCAGCACATCGATTTCCGGAAGTTTCAATTCGTCCATTGCGTTGTCGGTGTCGGGCTTGCCCGCGGGTGCTACTGCGAACTTCTCGCCGTCGTCGATTGCCGCACCCGGCTCAGGTTCCGCTACCGTGACTTTTCTCGTCGGCAGCGCCGCGGCAACAGGAAATTACAACGTAAGCGTGACGGGAACCGGCGGGGGCATAACGCATTCGACCACCATTGCGCTGGCGGTTACCGGCAGCGGCGGTTCGACGCAGCAGTTGCTGGGAAACCCTGGATTTGAGAATGGATCGACTAACGCAGCGCCCTGGACAGTAACCTCGGGAGTCATCGACAACAATTCGACGAAGGAGCCCGCGCACAGCGGCGCCTGGAAGGCGTGGCTGGACGGGTACGGCGCGGACCACACAGACACGGCTTTGCAGACGGTCACAATTCCCGCGAACGCGACCAGCGCGACGCTCGCCTTCTGGCTGCACATCGATACAAAAGAAACGAGCACGACGCGGGCCTACGACACGTTGAAGATGCAGGTGCGCAATTCATCGGGAA
>DATANL010000802.1:0-1595 GCA_036266295.1 Pyrinomonadaceae bacterium
GGAACAGCAGCAGCGCGATCGCATTGAAGGTCATGATGCCCAGCACCTCGCCATCCATCCCGAGAATTTTCGCCGGAATCCACTTCAAGGTCTGAAACATGAAGAGGAAGTACCACTCGGGCTTGATCCCGGCAGGCGCCGGCGCAAACGCATCAGCTTTCTCGCCCAGCTCCCAGGGAAACAACGCGGCCAGCGCGGCAAGCACGCCGATGGCCAGAATCCAACCAATCAAATCGCGCAGGACGAAGTTGGGAAAGAACTTCATGCGCCGATAATTGTGTTCGTATTTTTTCGGCACATGCATGCCGTGAAGTTGGACCAGCAGCACGTGAATTCCGATAAAGACGGTGGCCGTCGCCGGCAGAACGGCGACGTGAAATCCAAAGAAACGCGTCAGGGTCGCGCCCGTGACATCATCGCCGCCGCGCAGAAAGCGAAGTACCGGGCGACCGACGATCGGAACCACGCCGGCGATTTCAGTCCCCACCTTGGTCGCAAAAAAGGCCAGCTTGTTCCACGGCAGCAGATATCCGCTAAAGCCGAAACAAATGACGATGAAAAGCAACACCGCGCCGCTGACCCAGGTGATTTCGCGCGGCGGGTAATAGGCGCGCAAAAAGAAAACGCTGAACATGTGAATGAACAGCGTCGCGATCATGAGGTTCGCAGACCAACTATGAATCGATCTGATTAACCAGCCGAACTGGACTTCCGTGATGATGAATTGAACGCTCTCGAACGCATTCTCTGAACTGGGCCGGTAATAGAGCAGCAGCAGAATTCCGGTGGCCACCTGCACGCCAAACAGGAACAGCGTCATGCCGCCGAAGTAGTACCAGATCGAATGACGATGCAGCGGCACTTCCTTCTTGTCCGCCATTGCCTGGACGCTGCTGATCGACAAACGCTCGTCGAGCCAGTTTTTTACATCGGCTATCTTCATCAGATCAAAACTTTATTTGCCATTTATCATTTGACATTTTCATTTCGTCATTTGAAAAACGCGATCGCGATTTCATCCGAGTAAACGCCACGATAGAGAAGGAGTGCGCCGTGGCCTAAGTTTGCAAATGACAAATATCAAATGATAAATGGCAAATAATCGTTCGCGTCCCTACACTCTCAGATTACGCACGCGTAACCACGACATCATCACCACGCGTGTTCACCTTGTACTCTTCCAGGGGTCTGGGCGGTGGGCCACCGATGTTCTTGCCGCTCAAGTTGTACTGGCCGTTATGACAGGCACACCAAATCTGTTTCGTGTCGTCGCGGTATTGCACGATGCATTCCAGGTGCGTGCACACGGCTGAGAAGGCTTTGAATTCACCCTGCGCGGTATGGACCAGGATGCCTGGCTTGTTGCCGAACTTGAAAATCTTTCCGGAGTTGGGCGGCACCTCACTCAGTTTCGCCGCGGTCACTGAATTCTCCGATGACTCGACGATCCGCGGCGGCGACATGAATCTGAAAATCGGGTAGACGATCGCGCCGAGGGTGGCGACGGCAGTCGTGCCAAGCAGGTAATCGAGAAAACTGCGCCGCGACGGACCGCCGTCAGCCGGGGCAGAGAGATGTTGACTGTGCTTGTTCGC
>DATANL010000803.1:0-2211 GCA_036266295.1 Pyrinomonadaceae bacterium
CTCTCCGGACGCCCGCGGTTTTTGGGACCGGCTCAATCAGCGCGGTCGATCCTTCGCTGCGATCTCCGCAAGTGCATGAATGGGTGATCAGCTTCGAGCGAGAACTTTGGAAGCAGAACGTCCTCGAAGTTAATTACGTCGGTAAACATGGCGTTCACCTTCAGGGCGGATACAACGTCAACCAGGTAAACGTGTTTGCGACGGTGCCGGGCATCAGCGAGAGTTTTCTTGATGCCTTCAACACCGTCAAGGCCAGCAGCACCGCTAACAGTCCGCTCCTGAACCGGTTGTTCACCGGCAATCCCGCGAACAACGCTGGTACCGCAACGTTCCGCACGCTGGCGAGCGCGGACATTGCCAACGGCAGCGTCGCGACGGCGGCTACGAGAGTCTCTCAAAGACTCTGTCTGGCTGCCGATGTCACTGCCGGCATCTGCACATCGACAACACAACAATTACTTTCGCAGACGATCGCGAATCCATTTCTATTCCAGGCCTTCCCGCAATTCACGGGCGGCTTCAATGTCTTCGACAGCAATGATTATTCCAACTACAAAGCGTTGGAATTGATCATGAAGCGTCGGCTAACCAACGGACTTGGTTACCAGATCGCTTACACGCTGTCTTTATCAAAGGACAATCGTTCCTGGGATCCTTCGTTGAGCACTGTCTCGACGGGCTCGGTCCAGTCCGCCTCCAGCACTCCGTTCGATTTGAGAAATCGCAACTTGAATTATGCGTGGAGTGACTTTGATCGGCGGCACGTTTTCCAGGCGACCTATGTTTGGGAACTGCCGTTCGGCAAAGGCAAACACTTTGGCACCGATTCACGGGCGCTCGACCTGGTGATCGGCGGCTGGCAGTTCTCAGGCACGACGATCTGGCAATCAGGACGACCGTTCACCGTTTACTCCGGCATCAACACGGTAAGCAATGTGGTTCAATCGACCGCGGACTGCAGCGCATGTAACCGGCACATCGGCACGTTGGTCCTTGAGAGCGGCCGGAACTTCTGGTTTGACGCGAAGACCCGGGCGCTGTTTTCAGCGCCAGCCCCAGGTTCGATCGGAAACACCGGAAGGAATTTCTTTATCGCGCCAGTCTATATTCAGACTGACGCTTCGCTTTCAAAGAAATTCCGGATCACCGAGAGAGTTAGCTTCGACTTAAGGTTCGACGCTCGCAACCTAACCAACCACCCGTCATTTGATAATCCGACGGCAGTCATTAACTCGTCTATTTTCGGACGTATTAATGACAGCGTTACGAATAATGCTCGCCGGATCCAGGTCTCGGGCAAAATTAGTTTCTAGTTGGCGGGCGGACCGTACATCGGTTGGCCGCTTTAACTTGCTTGCCGCGACCCGTTGTTCGGTCCGGCGCAAAGAACGCAATCTACGACAGGAGTAGTGGGCTAGAGAGATTTAGCCCACTACCTCCAACTGTGAGCCTCAAACCCGTTCGTCAACCATTTGAATTAATCAGATCTTATGAGCGTCATTAGAACGCTTCGCCCACCGCTTCCCTTTTTTGTCTGCACGTCCACAAATTTAGGAAAAAAACCTTGACCCTCACGGTAAGAGGAATATACTGCCGCCGTATTTTATAGGTTTGTGACCGATAAGATTTTTTGTCCGATACGCCAGCTTCATTCAGGCAGTCTCGAAGCAGTCGCCATTTTCCAAGCGTAGTTAACTCGACAATCTGAGTTTTATTCGGCCAGGAGGCCGCCGGTTCCGTTCCGGCGCAGTTTCCTGGTAGCACAACCGTTTTTCTCGAGGAGGATCGCATATGAAAAGACTGGCGTTCTTTGTCGGGTGGGTTGCTTGTGTCGCCGTGGTATGCACGCTGGCCGTGAGTCCCGCGCACGCGCAGACAGCTTCATCAGGGAGCATTTCAGGCCTCGTCACGGACCCGCAGGGTGGAGTGGTTCCGGGCGCAACCGTAGTTCTGACGGACATAGCCACCAGCGGAAAGCAAACATCAAATACTAACGACGCGGGCAGATACATCTTCCCCGTCATCAATCCCGGACTCTATGACATCGTCGTCAGCAAGTCCGGTTTCAAGACTGCCAAGATGGCCCAACAGAAGGTGAGCATCGGCCTGGTGCTGACCGTCAACGTCACGCTCGAGGTGGGATCGCTTTCGGAAACGGTGGTAGTAACGACATCGCCCCTGGGCTCCGAACTGCAATCATCCAACGCCACC
>DATANL010000804.1:0-5179 GCA_036266295.1 Pyrinomonadaceae bacterium
GGCCGCATTTCATTGCCGTACTTGTAAAAGTACTGATCGCCTTTCTTTCCGATGGTCTCAAGGTACTCGTCGATCTGATCGACGGCGCTCGACGTATGCATCCAACCGCAGTGCTCGTTGAATCCCTGATAAATGAACATCTGTCCCCAGGTTGAAGCGCCATAAGCATTCAAACCTTCGTCGCTCGTCACCTGCAGCTCCGATCGGAAGTAGAACGAGGTATGCGGGTTGATGACCAACATCGCATGCTTGCTGGTCGTATTCGTGGGCGCGACGGCGATGCCGTTCGATCCGCCCGGTTCTTTCACAAAGCTCGGGTCTTCGTTCAGTGCCACCTCCGCGCGGTTCCCTCCATAAAAAGCCTGCAACTGATTCAGATTGATAGTCTCGATATCGCCGCCGATGCTGCCTTCGCTGAACGTCAGCGCCATCCATGGTTCGAAGTGGGTGATCACGCGCGGCTTCACTTCGGGATGTTTCGTCAGATAGAAGTTCAAGCCATCGGCCCATGCGATCATCAATTTCTGTAGCCACGCCGGACTGCTTTGATAACGCGCGTTCATGTCGTCCGGATTGATGTAAAGCTTCATGCGCAGATCTCGCCAGATCGCGCTTTCGCCTTCAGCCTCAGCCAGGCGTCCCTGAGAATTGATGAAGTTCGTCTCGACCCGATTGAAATCGTCTTCGGCTTGCGCATAGATCATTCCAAACACCGCATCGGCGTCAGTCTTACCGTGGACGTGCGCAATGCCCCAGTCGTCGCGAGTGATGGTGACGTTCTGTGCGCGTTGTTGCCAGCGCCCCATTTCATTCTGGGCCCGTGACGGCGCGGCAGCGAACGCAAAACTACAGATGACAGCGACGGCGACGATCAGCTTCTTCATGAAACTCCTCCGATGACTTGGTGTTGGATGACTGGCCGGTGAAGTGTGGAATATATCGCGCTTTGCTGCGGGAAGGGAAATGCGCATGCTTACTTACTTTATCTGCGCAATCGTCGCTTTCACGATGTAATCGAGTCGCGGAAAGTTGCGCTTCAAATAGTCATTGCCTTCTTTGAAGAGGGGATCCTGCTTGCCCGCGCGAATGCCGCCGAGGGCCGATTCGCCGTACTCCGAATAGAACGCATCGGCGACGTCCATGCCTTTGGTTACGCGGCCGATGGGCACGAAAGGTTCTTTGTCGAAGGTCTCCGAGTTATCGCGCAAACTTATGACGACCTGCGTCGCGCGGCCGTTCGCATCTTTAAAAGCGAAGAACACTGCGCCGCGCACGTTTGACTCGAGGCGCGGGTCGTCCGGAATCGTCCGTGTTCGCCATGCCTGCGCGATTTCCGGATCGCCACTGATGCCAAACTGCGCCCACTTGCCGGCAACCACGCGAAAGATCGCCGAGTTGTTGTAGTAACCGCGATCGACCAGATTGTAGAAGCGGTCGACACCATGCGGCGCCCACGCGCGATGCACGTCGATGAAGACGGATCCCTTGCTGGTTTGCAGCTCCACCGTGAAATTGTCGGGAGCGCGGCGATTTATTTCCGGGCTGTCAGGATGCAGCAGCAAATTGCGAGCGTCTGATTGCGAGGGAGGCTGCGCGAAGGATGTTCCCAGCGCGACGGCGGTTATCGTCAACACCACAAGCGGTGCGAGTTTGTGAATTCGCCGGCGCATAAGAATGATTCGTCCACGTTGCCGTCAGACGATGGGCCGGAGCCGCCAACGGCCGAGCGCAACGAACAAAGTCAACAGGCACATTACGAAAGGAATTACAGCCGCCGGTACGCTGCCCATGGCGGTGATGATCGTCGCGCCGATCATGATGATACAGAGGCCTGCGGCAGCCAGCGGCGTTAGTCCCGGCTTGATGCGCAGCAGCGCCGGCAGAATCAAGCCAATGCCACCCAGTATTTCGCACGCCCCGATGAAATGGAAGAACCATCCGGGTAAAACGACGGGCGCGCCCTTCTGCATTTCGGCGACCGGCATCAGGAATTTCATGACGCCCGCAAAGATGAAGAGCAGACTCAACAACGCTTGAACGATCCAGAGCAGTATGTTCATGATTCGGATCGCCCGCATGCTGCGGGCGGGACGCCGCCATCCTGGCCGCATGGTTATTAAAATTTAGCAGGCAGGATGCCTGCGCACCGCACGCAAGGATGCGTGCGCTCCTCGCGTGCGCTCCTACTGCGCGGCCTTCTCAGCAACCGATTTCATTTGCGCCAGGCCCTTCTCGAAGTCACCGCCGACCATCTTGTCCATATTCATGAACAGGCACATGGCCTTGCCGACGAAATTATTGTCGCCATCCATTGTCCACGTCACGCCAGTTTGGTTTCCCTGCGGCTTGAAACTGAAAACTGTGGCGCTGGTCGCGGCGAATGGCTTGACGAACTCGAGCTTGATATTGACTGATTCGCCGGGCTTGCTGTCGGTGATTGTCATGCGACCTTCGCCAACATCGCTGTTGCCGGTCCAGGCGTAGACAGATCCACTGCCGGAAGGCGGCCCGGTGAAAGTTGTCTTCATGTTCGGATCGAGCTTGGCCCACGGCGACCACGCGTCCCACTTGTGAAAGTCGTTTACCTGATTGAATACGACCGGCGCCGGAGCATTCATCATGGCCGATCGTTCGACCCGATAATGTGCCGGCTGCAAGGCCACGACGACGCAGAAGATTGCGACGCCGACAACGATCACGACCAGGGCCAGGAGCAGAATTTTTTTAATCATGAAGAGTCTCCTTACGTTTCAGGGGTTTGAGTGGCGCAAATCTTAACTGAAGCTCATACCTCAGTCCACCAAATTTCTTACGCGGGATTCTGATATAAGCCGAGAATGTTCCCGGCCGGGTCCGCAAAGCGCGCAGTGATTTCAGGCGCGTCGGCGCCGATTGGCTGCACGATCTTCCCGCCCGCCTGCAGAATCTTTGCTACGGTCGTCTCCACATTGTCAACCATTACATAGATGAGCAAACCGACATCAGTCATCGGTTTACGGTCGAGGCGCCATGCGCCGCTCACCTGACCGACGCCATCATCAAACGCTCGGCTGCCATCGCCGCGCGTCCTGACGTTCCAACCGAAGACTTCCTGGTAGAAGGCCACCGAGCGTTGGATATCGGCGGCTGGAATTTCGATGTAACAGATTTTTCCGTTTCCGAGTGTCGGTTCCATGATCTATCTAAGCTCTCCCTCAAAGTGGCTTGGATTGCGCCGGACGAATCAATTGTGATCCTCGGTATTGACCATCCACGGAATTCCGAATCGATCGACGCACATGCCAAAGCCCGGCGACCAAAACGTTTTCTCGAACGGCATGGTGACCTTACCGCCTTCGCAAAGAGCGTTGAAGATACGTTCGCCTTTGGCTTTGTCTTTAACGCCAATGGAAATCGTCATGCCTTTTGGTTCGGTGTAGCGATCGGGCGGCGAATCGGCGCCCATAATCAAATCGCCGTCGACTTCGAGCGTCGTGTGCATGATCAGTTTATGTGTTTCGGCAGGGAACTGATCGGCGCCGGGCATCTCGCCCCAGGTCATACTGAATTTGATTTCGCCGTCGAGCAGCTTGGCATAAAACTCGAAAGCTTCTTTGCACTGCCCGTTGAAATTGAGATGTGGAATGATGTTCATGCTGTCTCCTTTGTCTGACTGGAGCGCGGGCATCTCTGCCCGCAAAGCGTGCGAGCACGCTCACTCCTTCAATTCCGAATGCGGGCCGGGGATGCCCGCGATCCGTAATGCCCTCACTTCCCGTCGTAGGCGTCCTTCATCTTCTGGAGGTCCAGTTTCTTCATCGGCATGACTGCCTGCATCACGCGGTTGGCACGCTCAGGATCGCCGGTCATTAACTCGCCGATTATCTTCGGTACGACTTGCCACGACAGCCCAAACTTATCCTTCACCCAGCCGCACTGGCTCTCTTTGCCGCCTTCGGCGGTGAGTTTGTCCCAGAAATAATCGATTTCGGCCTGGTCCTCGCAGTGCACGACGAGCGAAATCGCTTCCGTGAATTTAAAAATCGGCCCGCCATTCAAACCCATGAACTCGCGGCCATCGAGTTCGAACGTGACCAGCATCACTTCGCCTTTCGGCCCCGGGCCGGCATCGCCATAGCGCACCACGTCTTTGACCTTTGAATTCTTAAAGACGGAACTGTAAAACGCGGCCGCTTCTTCCGCCTGATTATCAAACCAGAGGCAAGTTGTGATTTTCTGATTGTCTGCCATCGTATTCTCCTCATTATCGATTCATTACTGCTTCAAAGGTTAGTCGAACGAAGTTTGCGCAGATCGACAATCGTTTGACGTTACGGAAAATAATTTATTGCGGCCCCAAAAATCAGGTCCAATGAGTCAGCCAGGTGGCGAATACGATCCACGCGTGCGTGACGCCAACAATCATGCGCAGCGGGTGCGAAACAACAATCAGTGCGCCGCCTAATACCGTGGCCCGGTGCGGCTTGCCGCGCATGACGACGTCGAAAGCCAGGCAGGGAAGAATGAACAAATCAGCGAGCCCGAAAAAAGCCAGCGGTCCGCCGGTCGCGATGAAGCCGATGGGTATGCGGGCCACCGCCGCCGGCAACATGGCGATCGTTGCCAGCAACATCAGACGCTTGTGAGTATCGGCCTTACGGCGAAAGTAGAATCCGCCGCCCACCAATAAAGCAAAGACCAGCAAGTCGCCGAGCGGAATCGTGAGAAACGAAAGCGGATTCACATCCGGTATGGGCGATGGCCCTTTCGCGCGGACGATCGCGGTTATCGTGCCGACGACGAGTATCAGACAGGCGATTACGCCGCCGGCCACGCCGAGACGCATGTGCGTTCTAGTCCGCCTGGCGGCGACCAGCGTAGTCTGCACGACGAACAACGCAATCCATGAAGTGAAGATTGTGCCATGCAGAATCAGCAGCGGGATCAAAGCCTGGGTCTGCGAAAAATAGGGACGGAGAAACCACGTGCGCGAGAATCCGGCGAAGACGACAATCGCGATCGCGATCGACATGCCGGTATAGAAAATTCGTTCGCGCCGCTTGGCGTCTACAATTGGCGAAGGTATTTGGGCTGCAG
This sequence comes from Pyrinomonadaceae bacterium, assembly GCA_036266295.1. Classification (GTDB taxonomy): domain Bacteria; phylum Acidobacteriota; class Blastocatellia; order Pyrinomonadales; family Pyrinomonadaceae; genus UBA11740. The sequence continues at coordinate 5,077 of DATANL010000804.1, forward strand.
CCATTGAACTCATGATTGCGTAGCACAGACTTCAGTCTGTGATTGTTTCGTTACGTGATTCTCCGAGTGCAGCACAGACTGAACTCTGTGCTACTTAATCACC